>CANTGP010000179.1 GCA_947653315.1 uncultured Lachnospiraceae bacterium | reverse complement strand
CCATTCCATTTCCCATTCCGTTTTGCATCCCGTTTCCTATTCCGTTTTACATTCCGTTTTACATCCCGTTTCCCATCCTGCCGGTTACGGCATAAACCGTCTTACTGCGGCATAGCCTTTTTGTCAAATATCCTGCGCAAAGACTCCTTAAACGGCGCCCTTGCCACCCCGTATTCCGTCACGATTGCCGTAATCAGGTCATGGTCCGTCACATCGAACGCCGGATTGTACACTTTTATCCCTTCCGGCGCCATCCGCTCCTTATACCACATTTGCGTCACTTCATCCGCCGGACGCTGCTCGATGCGGATACCCTCCCCCGTTTCCGTGGCAAAATCAATGGTGGAAGTCGGTGCGCAGACATAAAACGGCACATGGTACTGCTTTGCCACCGCCGCCACCACGGAAGTTCCTATTTTATTGGCGGTATCCCCGTTCGCCGCCACCCGGTCACAACCCACGAATACCGCGTTAATCCAGCCGTTCTTCATCACCGCCGCGGACATATTGTCACAAATTAACGTCACGTCCACGCCGGCTGCCTGCAGTTCATAAGCAGTCAGCCGTGCCCCCTGCAGCAGCGGCCGTGTTTCGTCCGCAAATACACGGAAGCCGTATCCCCTTTCCTGTCCGAGATAAATGGGAGCCGTAGCGGTTCCATACCGGCAGGCAGCCAACTGTCCCGCATTACAGTGGGTCAGGATACCGTCTCCCGGTTTCACCAGTTCCAGCCCGTACTCACCGATTTTCCGGCATACCCGGATATCTTCTTCCTTAATGGCGTACGCTTCCTCCTTCAGCCGCCGTTTTAACTGCGGCACCGGAAGACCGCTGTTTGCACGGCACACCCCGTCCATGCGGTTTAACGCCCATGACAAATTCACCGCCGTCGGTCTGGCGCTGTCCAAATAATCCTTCCATTCCGTAAATTTTCCGTAAAAAACCCCATAATCCTCGGTATCCAACCGGTTCGCCAGCACATAAATGCCAAAAGCCGCCGCCACCCCGATTGCAGGCGCCCCGCGCACTTTTAATAAATAAATCGCATCCCATATCTCCTTTGCCGTTTTCAGACGGATTAACTCCGTCTTCGACGGAAGGAGCGTTTGGTCAAGGATAATCAGGGCATTCTGCTCCTCGTCCAAATCCACCGTTTCGTATTCCAAAATATTTTTTTCCATATTATTTTTCATGCCATTTTTTTCCATGCTATTTTTCCCCGTCCTCCTTTTCCGCCATTCCGTTTTCCTTCCATTTCTTCACACACGCCAAATAGCCGTCCTCCTCATAAACGGTCGATACTTTCGACAGCTCCGCCTGCACCTGCCAGCCCCCATTTTGGCGGTAACTCAGCTTGAGCCTGCCCGTCCCGCTCTCCCGCAGCGCTTTCTCCACGGCATCCCTGTTTTGCATCCATTTCCGGTATTCCCCCTTCCGCTCCGAAACAATCTCCGTGTCAAAGCGGTCAAAAAAATCACGGAAATACACCTTATCCCCCACTTCCATTCCTTCTTCCGAACTGTGCAGCACTTCCGCATACCCGGTATCATAATCGAGCCGGTATACCTTATCATAAGTCCGCAGCAACGCCTGTGCGTACCGGTTTGTATAATTTTCCATTTCCATCCGCTTCGTCCCGGAAATATCCACGATATAAAAGCAAAACAGCCTGCGTTTCCCCTGATTTCCAAGAAAATGGATACGTACATCCAGCCATATCGTACTGCCGTCGTAACGCTTGCGCCTTAGCTGCGTATCCACCGTATGTCTCGTCCGTTCCGCTTCCCCGCACCGCTCCAAAAGGGCTTCATAATCTTCCTCATACATATATTCACGGATCAGGCGTCCTCCCGACATCATGCCGGTGCTTCCCGGTTCCATCAGCATCTCGCAATACCCTTTATTGGCGCGCACGATTTCCATACGGCCGTCCACCAGTTCATAGATACCAAGCCCGCCCAGCATGTTTTGGAACAGATTTTCGCCCTTCATGCCCTCACTGTAAATCTTCATGAAATCGTCTTCCCCGACGGAAAACGCATGATTCCCATATTCCTCCGGTTCCTCCCTTTGGTCCAACTGTTCCTCAAATTCCGCTTCCGGCATGGGACGGTAGAAATAATAACCCTGGATGTAATTGCATTCCACGCTTTTTAAGAAATTCAGTTCCTCCTCCGTTTCCACGCCCTCCGCCACCGCTTTTAAACTCATCCATTTTGCCATGCGGACGATGGATTCCAGGATAATTGCGGATTTTCCGCCTTTATCCAAATCGTCCATGAATTTCATGTCTATTTTCAGGATATCCACCGGAAGGTCTTTTAACGTATTTAAGGAAGAATAACCGCTCCCGAAATCATCCATCATAATCGTAAACCCATTGTCCTGCAGGCGTTTGACGATCTCCAGCACATGCTGCGGGTCGTCGGAATAGGAACTTTCCGTCACCTCCAAACGCAGCAGACGTTTTTCCAGCCCATACCTGTCCAGGATTTGGAGAATATTTTCGCACAACTGCTGGTTATAAAAATCCACCCTGGAAACATTGATGGATACCGGAACCACTTCCTTTCCCTCATCCAGCCTGCGGCGCAGCATCCGGCAAACGGTATCCCATACATAACGGTCCAGTACACTGACAAAACCATTCCTCTCAAACAGGGGAATAAAGACTCCCGGTGAAATCATTCCCCGCTGCGGATGCTTCCACCGCACCAGCGCCTCGGCACTCATAATCTGTCCGCTCACCGCATCACAGACGGGCTGGTAATAAACCATAAACTGCCGCTCGCTGATTGCCCGTTCGCATTCGCTCATTAAAATCTGCTCCATGACCACGCGTTCGCGCATACTGTCCGTATAGTAGGCAAACGGTTTGACATAATTGGTCTTCACCGTATCCATGGCAAGCCTGCTCCTGTCCACCATAGCGGCGATCCCCACCGACCGGTCTTCCACACGGTACAGTCCGTAACAGGAAGAAAAACGGTATTCCGCCCCTTCGCTGACATACACGATTTCGCCGGAATGGACAAACGCCCTGTCCCCCTCCAAAAAACGCGCCGGAAAACAGAGGGCGAAATTATCGCTCTCCATCCGCCCGTAGGTTCCTTCCATGCCATGGTTCCCTTCCACGCCGCGGTAAGCGCTTTTTATCATTTCCGCCATACGGATCAGGATTCCGTCCCCCACTTCCCGTCCGAACAGTTCATTGATTACCTTAAAACGCTGTACGTTCCAGTATGCAATGACATATTCCGTATCGGGATTCCGGTCAAACAACTCCTGCGTTGCCCGGTAAAATCCCCTCCTGTTATAAATCCCCGTAAGGGAATCCCATAGTTCCCCCTGCTGCCCTGCCCTTATCTTCCGTTCTTCCATCCCTGCTTTACCCTCTCCCCGTTTTTTACTGTTAAGGTTCTCATCCGTTAAACCGTCAGCGGCGCATATTCCGCCTGCGATGCCCTGCGCAAATCCTCCGGCGCCAGCTCAATCTGCGAACCGATACGTCCCCCGCTTACAATCATCCGCTCCAAATCCTTTGCGGAGCCGTCCAGTCTTGTGACATACTGCTTTTTCATCCCGACCGCCGTGCAGCCGCCCCTGATGTATCCCGTCACCCGGTTAATGTCCTTAACCGGAATCATACTGACCGCCTTTTCCCCCACGCTTTTTGCCGCCTTTTTCAAATCCAGTTCCTTTGCAATGGGTATGACGAACACGTAATAATTCCCGCCGCTTCCTGCCGTCACCAGCGTCTTGTATACCTTTTCATAAGGCAGACCAAGCATATCGGCAATCTGCAGGGCATCCGTGAACTCCCCGCATTCATAGGTGTAATGCTTATATGCGATTTTATTGGTTTCCAATATACGCATGGCATTTGTTTTGGTTTCTTTGGTTTTCGGCATTGCATTTCCACTCCATACTTTGATTCACGATTTCTCAATATTCTTTCATTATACCAAACAAAGATTGCATCAGGCAATAAAAACCTTCCATATCACGGAAATCCCTGTAACAGTTCAACCTGAATGTTAGGTTGGGGAGCGTCCGCCATATTTACCCCCGCGCCACTTTCGCCGGATACCACTTTTGAAACCATCCGGTAAAAATGCCGAGCACAATGGGACACACCGCATTTACCGCCCCCACAAGATAACCGGCTTCCGTTCCCATGATGGCATAGGTCCAAACGGGCGTAATCAGGTACAGAATACCCCAAAGGAACGTCAGGATACGGTTGGTTTTCATAAACAGCGGGTTCTCCAACGCTTTTTCCCCGTCGTAGCCGTTCATGGAATAATGGGCGGTAAGCGGTATTTTCAGGAAACAGGAAACCGTCCACATCGCCCCGAAGATAAAATAGGACAGGGGAATGACCGCCCGCGCCGGTGCGCCCGCAAGCAGCGCCATGGAACATCCCGCCGTCAGCACACCGGTCAGGCAGTCATATACCGTCTTCTTATTCCGGTAAAACAAAAGCGGCATCAGCACACAGGCAGCAATGCCTGCCAGTCCTCCCCAAAAATTCCATACCGGCGCCATGGTCCAAAATATAATCCACGGAACCAGCAGGAGATTCATGTTGGTTTCCCGGTCAGGCACATGAATGCCCCCTGACCCTTTCCCTCCCTTTTCCGCGGCGCCGCTCCTGCTGTCCGCACCGCTCCCTCCGCCGAAAAACTTATCCCAGTGGAGCATCAGGTCAAAATCACCCTTTACTTTGTAAAGTTGTTTCATCAACGCCTCATCCCCCCGGATTTTCCCTGCCGCAATGGAGCGCCAAACGGTCAGCGGCGTTTCAATCCTTGTGGTAAACGTCCCGGATTTGTCCGTCAGGACTTTACTGCCCTCTTTTCCCATAACAATTTGGTAACAGTCCCCGGTATCGGTATAATACATTTCCAATACCTTATCCGTCCCCGCATAACTTTCCTTTTGGTAGGTTGCCGCCATCTGTTTGGTAAAAACCAGCGAATCCGGTTCCTTCTCCCCGCTTTCTTTACTGATTCCCCAACTGGCGTCCGCCATACGCTCGAATACATCCTTCGGATAGAGCAGTTCCCTTAATCTTTCCCATGTATCCCCCGAAATGCCGCCCCGCACATATTCCCTGCCCGCCTGCGTTACCCGTTCCAAATATGCCTTTGTCCTTTTTGAAACTTCCGGCACACGGAACAATTCCCCCTGCCCGCAGAAAATGGCCGTATACTGCCCCTTACCGCACATATGGTCAAACAGACTGCACACCCCGTCGTAATTTCCCTCCGCCGTATAAAAACCGCAGGTGGAAATCACCACGGTTCTTTTAACGCCCATGTCATACCTTGGCGGATGGCTTCCGTTGCCGATTCCGTCCTCCCGGTCCGCCATAAAGGGCAGCACCATGGGAAGCTGGCGGTCAATCAGGTTTTTCAGGCTTCCCGGCACCGTGTAATAATAAAGGGGAAAACTCCATACCGTGACATCCGCCCATAAAAGTTTATCTATGACTTCCTGCATGTCATCCCGGATACAGCATGTTCCCGGAGTCTTCCCCCAACAGCCGAAACACCCGAGACAGGGCTTAATATCCATTTGGTTTACCTGGAGTTCCTCCGTCCGTACCGTATCCCCCGCGCGTTCCGTTTCCTGTTTTACCCCTTCCAAAAAAGCGGCTGTCAGCTTACGGGAATTGCTTCCCTTCCCCCTTGGGCTGCCGTTTATGACTAAAATATTCATTCTTCCGTTTCCTCCAATCTCCTTATGCACTCCTCTGCCCACTCCATGTACATCCGCATATTCCTCCTGCCGAAATCCACGGTCATCTGCCAGTAAAGCGCTTTCTCCTTTTTATCCAAATAGCTGCTGTAAGACGCAATGTATCCCGGCACGGGCGCAAGGCTTTCCAGGAATTGCCCACACTCCTCATGCAGCCTGCGGAAATAACGGATATTTTCCTCCCGGTCCCGCTCCCCCATGAAAAATACCTTCATCAATACCGGGGTCTTGGAAGACATCCCTATGTCGTCGTCTGCCAGCCACCGGAGCAGTTCCGATTTTCCTTCCGCCGTAACGGCAAACAAATTTTTGTCCGGTTTCCCCTGCTGGGGAATCACGGTCTTTTCCACCCATCCCTTTGTTTCCAATCCCTGCAGTTCCCGGTAAATCTGACTTGTCTGGGCAGTCCAGAAAAAATTCAGGGAATCACGGAATGCCTCCATGATTTCATATCCGGTCAGGTCGTGATAGTTTAGCAATCCTAAAATTCCGTGTTTCAGCATGAATCCTATCCCTTCCTTTCGTTTTTCATCTTTTATGATCCTATGAACCCTATTATATTTTGTATTTCTCCTTTCCCATAATTTCTTCTATTATATTCCACTTGTGGAATATATGCAACTGGTTTTATTTTATGGACACGGAAATTGAATGAAAATATTATGGGAAAGGAAAAGTATCAAAAAAAAGAACCGCCCGGACGTGATATAAGCAAAATCCGA
>CANTGP010000178.1 GCA_947653315.1 uncultured Lachnospiraceae bacterium | reverse complement strand
GTATACAATAAGCTTAAAAGGTAAAAAAGGTAAAATAGGAAAAGTTGGAGGCATTCTGTGAAAAAAATTGAAATTTTTACAGACGGGGCTTGTTCCGGCAATCCAGGCCCTGGAGGCTGGGGTGCTGTTTTACGGTTTGGCCCCCATGAAAAAGAATTATCCGGTGGGGCAAAGGCGACAACCAATAACCGCATGGAGCTTCTGGCGGTGATCACCGCTTTAGAAGCTTTGAAAGAACCCTGTCAGGTAACCCTTACCACTGATTCAAAGTATGTAGCAGATGCCATTGCCAAGGGATGGCTTACAAGCTGGCAGAAGAAAAACTGGCGTTTGGCTGGCGGCGGCCCGGTAAAAAATGATGATCTGTGGAAACAACTGGTTCCTTTGCTGGAGAAGCATCAGGTTCATTTCTGCTGGGTCAAAGGCCATGCGGGCCATCCGGAAAATGAACGGTGTGACGCGCTGGCTGTGGCTGCCATTGAAACTGTCCGCAGATCCGGTGACTTTTAATAAATTTTCGTTTCCCTCTTGCAATCTATACTAAAATAGTATATGATGAGAAGAAAGAGGGATTTTTTCCCCTAAAAAGTAAAAAATCGTACAGGGAAGGTTCCTTTTCTGTATCATTTTAGATAGGATGGTGTTTTATGACTAAACGCTTCGTTTATGCGGATAATGCCGCTACAACACAAGTTTCTGACGAAGTTTTGGAAGCCATGCTGCCCTGGCTGAAGGAGGGCTATGGCAATCCTTCCAGTATTTATGAAAAGGGCCGCCAGGCTGGACATGCCATAGAGGATGCCCGGAAAAAAATGGCGGAAGCTTTAGGCGCACAGCCCCAGGAAATTTATTTTACGGGCTGCGGTTCCGAAGCAGATAACTGGGCTTTAAAAGGCGTCATGCATAAATTGGCTTCCAAAGGGAAAAAACATCTGATTACAACGGTTTTTGAACATCATGCCATTCTGCATACCTGTGCCTTCCTGGAAAAAGAAGGCTTTGAAATTACCTATCTGCCCGTAGGCCCTTTGGGGCTGGTCACGCCGGAACAGGTTGCCCAGGCAATCCGCCCGGATACAGGCCTGGTTTCCATTATGTATGCCAATAATGAAATCGGCACCATTCAGCCCATTCCTGAAATTGGTAAAATTTGCCGGGAACGCGGGGTTTTATTCCATACGGATGCGGTACAAGCCGTGGGGAATGTCCCTATCAATGTGGTGGAGCAAAATATTGATATGTTGTCCATGTCCGGCCACAAAATCCATGCCCCGAAAGGCGTAGGCGCCCTTTATATGAAAAAAGGCATTGTCATTCCCAACCTGATTGACGGCGGCGAACAGGAGCGGGGCCGCCGGGCAGGTACTGAAAATGTTGCTTCTATTGTTGGATTGGGCCGGGCCATTGAGCTGGCCTGTGCCGATATCCCCGGTAAAATTGCAAAAGTGACTCCCATGCGGGATCGTATTATTGACGCCCTTTCTGATATTCCCATGTGCCGTTTAAATGGGGACAGGAACCGCCGTTTAATGGGAAAACAATACGTATTTTGCCTATAATACGGTAATCGGGGACAACCTGGACCGGAAACTGTACGTGGCGTTCCAGGTGTTGGATTATGCCCTTTGTTCCGCGCCGGGGGCGCCCTTGAAGGAAGCGCTGACGGACCGGGGCATCGGAAAAGAGATTTACAGCTCTTACGATAACGGCGTGATGCAGCCTTATTTCAGCATCGTGGCGAAGAATGCGGACGCTTCCCGCAAAGAGGAGTTTGTTTCCGTTATCGAGGAGGTCTTGAGGGAACAGGCGGAAAAAGGGATTGACCGGAAGGCATTGCAGGCGGGATTAAACTATTTTGAATTCCGTTACCGGGAAGCCGATTTCGGAAGCTATCCCAAGGGACTGATGCTCGGCCTTCAGGCATTGGACAGTTGGCTGTATGACGACGGGAAACCGTTTATCCATATTGAGGCGAACGATACGTTTGACGCCCTGAAAAAAGAAATGGACAAGGGATATTTTGAGGATTTGGTCCGCCGTTACCTGTTGGAAAACAGCCATAAGACGGTGGTGGTCCTTTCCCCGGTAAAAGGGCTGACGGAAAAGAAGGACAGGGAGCTGCAGCGGAAACTGCAGGAATATAAGGCGTCCTTAAGCCGGGAGGAAGTGGAGGAAATCGTAAGGCAGACGGAAGCCCTGGTGCGTTACCAGGAGGAACCGAGCCCGAAGGAAGCATTGGAAAAGATTCCGCTCTTAACCAGGGCGGACATGAAGAAGGAAGCGCAGCCGTATGTGAACGAGGAGCGCCATGCGGGGGATACCCTGATTCTGTTCCACAATATCTTTACCAACGGCATCGGATACCTGCGTTTTATTTTTAACATTGACAACATACCGGAAGAACTGTTCCCCTATATCGGGGTATTAAAGAACGTGCTGGGCATGGTGGATACCGAGCATTACGGCTATGGAGCGCTGTACCACGAGACAAACATCAAGACGGGCGGAATCCAAATGGTGGTCAATACCTATACGGATGCGCAGAACATGCCGGACTACCGGGCGACGTTCGACGTAAAGGTGAAAGTGCTGCACGAAAATCTGAAGGAAGCCTTTGCACTGACGGAGGAAATCCTTTTGCATTCGCGTTTCGGGGATACGAAACGGCTGTATGACATCATTGCGGAAATCCAATCGCGGATGCAGGCGACCATGGCATCGGCAGGGCATTCCCTTGCCGCGGTGCGCGCCCTGTCCTACCTGTCCCCCACGGCGGCGCTGGCGGAGCAGATAAGCGGAATCCCGCAGTACCGCCTGTTGGAACGGCTGGAGGGACATTTTGAAGAAGAAAAAGATGGTTTGGTGGAGAAACTGCAGAAATTGGTATCCTGTATCTTCCGTCCCGAAAACCTGATGGTGGATTATACGGCCGGCGAAAAGGAATACGAAGGGCTGGAGGAAGCGGTCTGCGCATTCCGGGATAAACTGTTTACCGTGCCGTCGGAGACGGAAAAAACGCCTTACCGTCCGGTACCGGAACGGAAGAACGAAGGGTTCCAGACCTCTGCACAGGTACAGTATGTGTGCAGGGCGGGGAATTTTATACAAAAGGGACTTCCTTATACGGGCGCCCTTAAGGTATTGAAAGTCATGATGGGCTATGAGTACCTTTGGAACAGAATCCGTGTCAAAGGAGGAGCATACGGCTGCATGTGCAGCTTCGGGAAATCCGGTGACAGTTATTTTGTTTCCTACCGGGATCCGAACCTGGAAAAGACCGTGGAGGTATACGAGAATGCGGCGGATTATATTGCTTCGTTTGAGGCGGACGAGCGGACGATGACCCAGTATATCATCGGGGCGGTGAGCGAATTGGACGTACCCATGAACCCTGCGGCGAAAGGGATGTATTCCCTTACGGGTTATATGACGAACCTTCCTTTTGAAAGGGTACAGAAAGAACGGGATGAACTGCTTTTGGCCACGCCGGAGGATATCCGCCTGCTTGCCGGACATATCCGGGCCTTTATGGAAGCGGACTGCCTGTGCGCCGTGGGAAATGAGAAAAAGATAGGGGAAAGCGGATTGTTTGAAAAAGTGGAGCCGCTGTTTCATTAAGGCGCCGAAGGCAAAAAAAGCAGAAAAGAAAGCGGAAAAGAAGGCGGGAAACGGTATCCGCAAAAAAGGAATCATGAGGATGAAAAGTTGAAAGAAAATTTTAAGTCAGGGTTTGCAACCCTCATAGGAAGGCCGAACGTGGGGAAATCCACGCTGATGAACCGGTTAATCGGCCAAAAGATAGCGATTACCAGTAATAAGCCCCAAACCACGAGGAACCGGATACAGACGGTATATACTTCGGAGGAAGGGCAGATTGTATTCGTGGATACCCCCGGCATCCATAAGGCGAAGAACCGGCTGGGGAATTATATGGTCAAAGTGGCGCAGAATACCATTGGCGAAGTGGACGTGGTGCTTTGGCTGGTGGAACCCACCGCTTATATCGGCGCGGGGGAACGGCACATCATCGAGCAGTTAAAGAAGACGAAGACGCCGGTTATCTTGGTTATCAATAAAATCGATACGGTGAAAAAGGAGGAAATCCTCCTTTTCATTGACGCTTACCGGAAAGAACTGGATTTTGCGGAAATTGTTCCCGTATCGGCGCTTAAGGGGGACAATACGCAGGAATTAATTGACTGTATCATGAAATACCTGCCCTACGGTCCGGCATTTTATGACGAGGACACGGTTACGGACCAGCCGGAGAGACAGATTGTGGCGGAATTAATCCGGGAAAAGGCGCTGCGCTGTCTGGATGAGGAAATCCCCCACGGCATTGCCGTGACCATTGAGCGCATGAAGTACAGGAAGAATGCGGAGCATAAGACCGTTGCGGATATCGAGGCGACCATCATTTGCGAAAAGGAATCCCATAAGGGAATCGTCATCGGAAAACACGGCGCGATGTTAAAGCAGATAGGAAGCAAGGCGCGCCCGGAAATCGAGGATATGCTGGGAAATAAGGTGAACCTGCAGCTTTGGGTGAAGGTCAGGAAAGACTGGCGCGACAGCGACCTGTACATGAAAAATTTCGGATACGACCCGAAAGATTCGGAGTAGGAACGAATAGGAAAGACGAAAAAAGCAAACCCTAACCATATAGAACCGCAAAAGGTTAGGGGGCACAAGATGAAAGAATCAAATTACTGGCAACAATTCATAAACACGGGACGGGTGGAAGATTACTTAAAATTCAGGGAAACGGCAGACACAGGCGGCAGGGACGGGGAATATGCCGCGGTGGGGGAGAACCCATATGCAGGAATTCATAAAATTGACGGGAATGGTTTTGAAGACGGTGCCTATCGGGGAATACGATAGGCGCGTCGTACTTCTGACAAAAGAACGGGGAAAGGTATCCGCCTTTGCCAAGGGCGCAAGGAAACCGGGAAGCCGCTTTTCGGCCGCGGCTTCCCCTTTTTCATTCGGGGAATTTAAGCTGTATGAGGGAAGAAGTTCCTATAACATCATGGAGGCGGATATTTCCAATTATTTTGAAGGGCTTCGGGAAGATTATGAAGGGGCATGTTACGGCATGTATTTCCTGGATGTCATGGATTACTACACGAGGGAAAACAACGACGAGGTGCAGATGTTAAAACTGCTCTACCAGTCCTTACGGGCGCTGCAGCTCCCAAGCCTGCCGGACGAACTGGTGCGGTATGTCTTTGAGATGAAGGCGCTGGTCCTAAACGGTGAATATCCGGGCCTGCCTGTCGGACGGCAGTATTTGGAGTCCACGGTGTATGCGGCAAATTACATAGCGGGAAGCCCGGTGGAAAAATTGTACACGTTTACGGTTACGGAGGAAGTGCTTGCGGAACTGAAATCGATTGCGGACGGGCTGCGGAAACGGTTTGTGGACAGGGAATTTAAGAGCCTTGGGGTTTTGGAAGGGATGGTTGGCGGGGGATTGGTATAAAAAGGTATAAAAATACGGAATGAAAAATTAAAAACTTGAAAAACCAACCTAAGTCGGATATAATAATGTGAATGCACAAAAATATAGGAAAACATGTTATCTAAGAAAACCTGTTATTTAAGAAAACATGTGGAAGTAAATCCAAAAATCCAAGTTCGGAGGGCGGAAACAATGCGGAAAACAAAAACAGCGGCGGCTATGGTACTTTTAGCGGGACTCATCCTGTGGGGCTGCGGGGATAGCCAGTCAGGGGACGGGGATATGGAAGTGGAAGCGGCGGAGGATTTATCCGCCCAGGTGGAAGTGCGCAAGGACGGCAGCATTACCGAAACGCTGGTGGAGGATTTTGCGGAGGAGTATTATGATGAGGAAAGCCTGAGAAATATGCTCCTTGCCGAAGTGGCGGAGTTTAACAAGAGCCACGGGGATGCGGCGGTTTCCGTGGATAAGCTGGAGCGGGAAGACGGCGCGGTGACGGTGCAGCTTACGTATCCTTCCGCCGAGATTTATTCCCAGTACAATACCGATGATTATAATGAAAAGAAGCTGTATTGCGGAACCGTGAAAGATGCCTATGACGCAGGATATCCGCTGGATGTGTCCATGCAGGATACCAAGGGCGAAAATACCATCGGGAAACAGGAGCTTTTGGAAATGGGGGAGCAGTATATCCTGATTACCGACACGCCCATGAGGGTAAAAGTGCCCGGTAAGATTCAGTATGCCAGCGGCAACGTATCGGTAGGCGGCAAGGGCGAGGCGCTTTGTTCCGGCGGGGAAACCCCCGAAACGTATTATATTGTATATCAGTAAGCCATAAGCTAATCATAAGCGAAAAGAAAGATAAAGATAAAAGGAGCATGTTTACTATGGAAAAGACGATGGACAAAATTGTAGCGTTGGCGAAATCGAGGGGATTTGTATATCCCGGCTCGGAGATTTACGGGGGACTGGCGAATACGTGGGATTTTGGTAATTTGGGCGTGGAGCTGAAAAATAAAAGAAACTGTGTTAAATGATAATTCTGAAATTCGTCCAGAGGATAT
>CANTGP010000177.1 GCA_947653315.1 uncultured Lachnospiraceae bacterium | reverse complement strand
TACCGGTGGTACGTTATTATGGGGGGAAATGGAAGACGAAAAAATTAATTGAAGCTGGCTCAAGCGGCATCCCTGCCGCATCGGGCTAAACCGTGCATCCATGCACGGTTTCCCTGGGGCATCCGCATTCTGCTAAGAAACTCCCGCCGGAAACGAAGCACGGAAAATCCGGGACATGTCATCCCGCTGCCGCCGCCCGCCAAAGAACTCCCTCCCGTGCTGGGTAAAAAAGTGATGTAGTGTGTGTATTTTTTTGTTATATGGAAAAAGAGAAAAAATCTTCCATATCCGCCGATATGATGCAACTATGATGCAATTTTGGTTTATAATAAAAAAAGTTTTTTACGGGCGTGCTGTCCGGAAGAAAGCAGGGGAAGGAAGACGGGGGATAAGGATGAGAAAGAACATAAAAGGGAAAAAGAGTATAAAAAGAAAAAAGAGCATAAAAAGGGCATTTTGGCTGTGTTTCGCCTTTGGGATGGTTCTGCAGGCGGGGAAAGCGGAAGCCGGGACGGACGGGCAGGGGAAGCTGTTCGTGCCGGAAGGAAAAACGGAAACCGTAGGATGCAGACCGTGGAAATCCACGGAGGCATGGGAGACGGCAGCGGAGAAGACGGCGCCGGGGATTTTGGGTCGGAACCGAACGGAGCTGTTTGCCTATGAAAAAAAATCGGACGGCGACGGGGAATATCTGGTGATTACCGGGTTGTCGGAGGAATGCAGGGAGTATGCGAAGCGGTATATGGAAAAAGAGGAGCAAGGCGGGAACGGGGATGCGTACAGCCTTGCCATTTCCGTTCCGGGGGAGATTTCGGGAACCGTGGTAAAGGAAATCGGTGAAAATGCCTTTGCGGGGCTGCGGTTGGAAAAAGTGGAGCTGCCGGACTCGGTGGAAGTGATTGCGGACGGGGCATTCCGGGACACCGGCTGCTGTTTTGCCGTTCCCGGTAAATACGGGGATCCGAGCCATTGCAAGTCCGTTTTCCCGGAACGGCTAAGGGAAATCGGGGAGGAAGCGTTTCAAAACTGTAAGTTCATTAAAGTGGAGCTGCCTGATCGTCCGGTCGTTGTGGGGGAAGGCGCTTTTGCGGGAAATAAGGAACTGTGGGCGGTTTTGGCAAAAGATGTGGGAACCGTATTCGGGGAAGGGGCATTTGACGGATGCAGGGAATCGTTTCTCCTGTGCTATGGGGGGAATCCGCAGGGAAAGGAAAACCTGGTGCGCCGGTATGCGCAGGAAAACGGGATGGATTCCATGGAAATTATCCTGTCCAAAGAGCCGGTAGTCCGTTACCCGGCGGAGCCGTTGGTACTGCAGCCCAAGGTGCGCAGTTTTTTCTATGGGGACTATTATGACGGGGAAGATATCTACGAAGATTTAAGCCGTATTTATTATGAGGAGCGTTGGTGTTCGTTTGAGGAGGACGAACAGGCGCCCAATTTCGGTTACAGCGATTGGCAGTGGCCCGGTTGTTCGTCCTGGTGTGCCGTTGTCGATTTTTGGCAGGAAGCGGAAGCATCTTCCGAGCTTTCTTCCGCCACCGGAAGGTATGCGGCGGAAAACGTACTGTGTCAGGACCGTTTCGGGGCGTGGGCGGAAGGTGTGGAAGGGACGGGAATCGGTGAGAGTATCACGTACCGGCAAAGCTGTACTTATCCTACCGACAATAAGTGGGAAGCCCTGCGCTGGGATTTCCGGGAACCGGAAAAATATGACTGCGACGGTTTCATGCGCTATTCGGAAATCTGTATTGTCAACGGTTATGCGAAAAACCAAAAGACCTGGGAAGAAAACGGGAGGGTGAAAAGGCTGCTGATGTATGTGGAGGATAAGCCCTATGCCTATTTGGATTTGGAGGATACCATACTGCCCCAGTATTTTCCTCTGCCGGAGGATGACATTAAGGTATTAAACGGGGGAACGCTGGAATGCCGTTTTGAGATTGTGGATGTTTATGCGGGAACCACGTATGAGGATACCTGCCTGACGGGACTTGTCATGGAATTTACGGGACGGCATTCCCATTGAACGTGCGGCGGGGGATTTTCGGTTTTCATCCCTTCCTTATTTTGGAAAAATTAAATTTTTTGATTATTTATGAAACTTTTCGGGTGTTTTATGCGTCTAATATAAAAGGAGGAGTCGGTTGGGCGCATGTGGAAAACATGTTCCGGGAATCTTACGGTAAAAATAAGAAAAAAATAATAAAATATTTTGCAGTATTTTTGATTTGTATGGGATATTATCTATGGAAGAAACTTAAAAATACGGAAAAAATATTGGAAAAGATGTTTGGACCGGTCAAAGGGACAGGTAAAACCGGATAAGCGAAGCGGTGGGGAACCGGGAATCCGGCATGGCAACTTAGAGGAAAGCATACGGGATACGGTACATATGGAGAAAAAGAACGAAGGGGTGCACAAGACCGTTTCTAAGTCCGGCGACATGGATTTGCTGCAGCAGAAAATAGACAGATACAGCGACATGCTGTACCGGATTGCGTTTTTACAGCTTAGGAACAGTCAGGATGCAGAGGATGTAGTACAGGAGACATTTTACCAGTTTATAAAAAACCGGAAGGAATTCGGGACGGCGGAACATGAAAAGGCGTGGTTAATCAAGGTGACGTTAAACGGCTGCCGGAAGGTATGGCGTTCCGCCTGGTACCGGCACCGGGAAGACCTGCCTGTCAGGGAATTGCCCTCGGATGGGGAAGCGGGAGCGGGGAGCAGTATGGAAAACGAGGTGCTGCAAAAGGAGCGGAGCCGGGAAATCATGGAATCGGTCATGAAACTGCCGGTGAAATACCGTGAAGTCATCCATCTGTTTTATTACCAGCAGATGAGCATAAAGGAAATCGCGCTCGCCACGGGGCGGAAAGAGTCCACGGTAACATCCCAGCTTACCAGGGGACGGGATATACTGAAGAAAAATCTAAAGGAGGAGTATCGGTATGAATGATTTTAAAAGCGAATACCAATTGGCCGTACAGGATATGGAACTGCTTGGCATGGAAAAAATCCATATCGATGCTTTTTCCGTTTTGGATGAAAGAAGGCACAGAAAACGTGTGGTAAAAAGGGTGCAGCGGGCGACTGCCGTGACATTTTCCGCGGCATGCGTCATTTTCCTGTGCGGGTTTGGCACGGTGAAAGCGGCGGAGTATATCGGCAATGTCATAAAGGTAAACGAATGGGGATTTGAATCGGGGGACAGCGCAACCATGGCGCGCGGCGAAGGCGGCCAGACCGTTGTGCTGGAAGATGAACTGGAGCTGGTTTCCGCAGGAGGCGAGGAAGCCGGGGAGGAGACCCCGGATATTCCGGCCCCGGCAGCCGGAGACATGGCGGTACAGGATGGCGGTGCGGGGATTGCCGCCGGGGTGCCGCCCAATGCGTTGTCCGGCTCTGTGGAAAGCCGTTCCGTGCAGGATATGGGGAATGAGTCATCCGCGGTTACTGCGGCAGCCGATACGGGGACGGAGGAAATGCCGGACGAAGATGGGGCATCCGCGAAAAAGATGTCACCGGAAGCGGCATGTGCGGCTGCCGTGGATACGCCGGAGGCGGAAGTCATGCAAAGCGCACAGGCAGCGGAAGTATGCGCGGCGGAGCCGTTGGCGGAAACGGCAGGCACGGAAGATGTCTGCACGGAAGATGTCTACACGGAGGAAATCCCGGTGAAATATTATTCTTCCTGGGAAGACTGTATGGCAGAGGAAAATTTTGTTTTCTCCGTTCCTTCCGCGGATATCGGGGTGGATGTGGAATATGCGGATATTACGGTCTGCGGGGATTGGGTGATGGCGCGTTATGACGTGGACGGAAAGGTGCTTTGGCTGGAACGGACCGACTACGGGAACACGCAGGGACATGCGTCGTCCAAGGTTTTCCCCGGCGGCGTGTGCAATGAAAGAAGCCATACCACACCGCAGGGATACACCTATACCCTGATTGATTCCGTAAGGGAACCGGGGGAGGAAACGCTCCAAATCCATGCGGCGGTAAGCGTGGGGAATTATGAGGCTTTCATTGATTTCATGGGTTATACGGAAAAAGAAGCGAAAGAGATTATGGACAGTATTGACTTAAGTGTATATGAGTAGGGAGAAAGCGGCGGGGATACCGCCGGAAGGGTTTTTTGAGAGGAGGAAACCAAAATGAAAAATGTATTGATTTACAACCAAAACGAGACAAACATGGAAGTGCTGAAGATTTTCCTGGTACAGGAAGGCTACCAGGTGTTGGTTGCAAAGGAACTGAAAGACGTAGTGGCAAGGGTCGCGGAAAAAGACATCCATTTGGTGGTTATGGACGTGGATTTTCCGAAACATGACGGGGTGGAACAGTTAAAGGCAATACGGAGGGCGGATAAGATGCCGATTATCGTATTGTCGGCGAACAATACGGAGCAGATGAAGATTGCGGCGCTTAACGCGGGGGCGGATGATTACATTATTCATCCTTACCATCCGCTGGAGTTTATGGCAAGGATTAATTCCCAGTTTAAGCGTTATACCCAGCTCGCCAATATGTGCGAGAATATCAACCGGATTTACCGTGTCGATGAACTGATTGTCGACGACGTACTGAGGAAAGTGACGGTGGCAGGCAAGGAAGTCAGCCTGACGCCCATAGAATATAATATTTTACGGCTGCTGGTAAAGGAAAAAGGCAAGGTGCTTTCCATCGGGCAGATTTATGAGTCCGTTTGGAATATGCAGGCAATCGGTGCGGACAATACCATCGCGGTACATATCAGGCATATCAGGGAAAAGATTGAAAGGAATCCGAAGGAGCCGCATTACCTGAAGGTGGTATGGGGGACGGGATATAAAGTAGGGTAGTCCGATAACGCTGCCGGATATTGAAAACTTCCCTTTTTATGGTATAATGGGTTTAAGTTTTTTGGTATACCCAAAAATAAGGAGGGAACGCGGATGTACCGATTTTTGAAAACCTTGAAGGCAAATTACCTGGTATCCGCCATTCTTTGCGTCCTGTTCGGGGTGACGCTTGTGGTGTGGCCGGATATTTCATCCAAGGTGGTTTGTGCCGGGCTTGGCTGTGTGCTGGCGCTGACGGGGCTGGTGAACTTGATTACGTTTTTTGCAAGGCGGGACGGGACGCTTTTGGCGCAGTTGAACATGCTGGTGGGGATTGTGCTGCTTGTGCTGGGAGTGTGGATTATCCTGAAACCGGAAATGCTGATCATGGTCATTCCCGTGGTGGTGGGCATCATTATCATGATACACGGGGTGCATGATGTGGTGCAGGCAGTGGGGCTTTGGAAGCAGGATTATGACAAATGGTGGGTGGCGCTGCTGTTAGGTATCGCGACGGCAGGATTTGGGGGTCTTTTGGTCTACAATCCTTTTGAAGTGGTGAGTACAATGATTATCCTAATCGGTGTGCTGCTTATTTTTGACGGGGTATCCGATATATGGATTATTTCGCGCATATCCAGGACGGCAAAGGCGGTGGTGGAAACCATGGAAGCGCTGGATGTGGACGCGGTGGATATTACCGGTAAAGACGGGGATTAAAAACGGGCAGACGGAAGGAGAAAAGAGTATGGCAGTTTGTGAAATCAGCAATGGGGAACTTACGGCTGCGGTGGACAGCCATGGCGCGGAACTGAAATCACTGCGCAGTCTGAAAGACGGGACGGAATATATGTGGTGCGGGGATCCGGCATATTGGGGGAAGACATCCCCTGTGCTGTTCCCGTTTATCGGCGTGTTAAAAAACGGGGAATACCGTTTCGGCGGGGAGACTTATCCGATGACCAAACACGGTTTTGCACGGGATATGGAATTCCGGCTGGTGTCCCATGAGGCGTCCGAAGTATGGTTCGTACTGGATGCCGATGAAGAAACAAAGGAAAAATATCCGTTTGATTTTAAGCTGGAAATCGGGTACCGGCTGGACGGGAAGCGGCTGAAAGTGCTATGGCGGGTGGAAAATTTTTCGGAGGAGACCATTTATTTTTCCATCGGGGGGCATCCGGCGTTTAACTGTCCGTTATATGCGCAAGACAGGCGGGAAGATTATTTCCTGCGCTTTGATGCCAAGGACTGTATCCGCTGTACGGTCATCGGCAGGGACGGGCTGGTGGACGACCACCATGTGGTCCACGAACTGGAAAACGGGCTTCTGCCGCTGAAAGAGGAGCTGTTTGACCGGGATGCCATGGTTATGGAAGACGGGCAGGTTCATGAGATTTCCCTTTTGACCCCGGATAAAAAACCGTATGTGAAGGTTTCGTTTGATACGCCGGTGGTGGCGGTTTGGACACCGGAGAGGATGAATGCGCCTTTTGTCTGCATTGAGCCCTGGTACGGACTGTGCGACCATGTGGATTTTGACGGGACGCTGGAAGAACGCAAGTGGGGAAATGCGGTGGAAGCGGGGAAACGGTTTGCCGCGGAGTATGTCATTCAGGTAGGATAGGCAGACAGGATAGGAACCGGAACGGCGGTTTGGAGTCAACAACCCCGCTGCAAGCAACGGGGCATCAATCTTCCAGCGCTGCAGAGCGCAACACATCTGCGATGTGTGGGTATT
>CANTGP010000176.1 GCA_947653315.1 uncultured Lachnospiraceae bacterium | reverse complement strand
AAAGCCGCATGGATACGGCTTTCCCGTACCCCAATCCGTACCCCAATTTATACCCCAATCCGCCCCCATAAACCGATAAAAAGGACAAAACAGGACAAAAAGTTTTTAACGGGGAAATGTGGCGGAAAGCGCGGATTCATGCGGCTTCCGGTACATAAGACAACCCAATATGGGCATTGACGGATTCCCCCTTATTGTATATAATGAAATACAATTCATGTATACAAAATGCAAACGAGGTACAATACCATGCCGGAAAAAACCAAAACCTTAACAAGAAAAGCCTACGCCAAAATCAATTTGGGACTGGATGTCCTAAGGCGCCGGGAAGACGGATACCACGAAGTAAAAATGATTATGCAGACCATAAGCCTGTACGATACCCTCACGTTTCGGGAAACGGAAACAGGGATTGCGGTATGTACGGACCGCGAAGATCTTCCGGGGGACGAACATAATTTGGTTTACCGCGCGGCGAAACTCCTCACGGACACGTATGGAATCAAAAGCGGGGTAAACATCGAATTGCGGAAAAGGATTCCCATGGCTGCCGGAATGGCGGGCGGAAGTACGGATGCCGCGGCAGTATTCCACGGAATGAACGAGCTCTGCGGGCTTGGCATGACGGAAGACGAAATGTGCCGGCTTGCCGTCACAATCGGCGCCGACGTGCCTTACTGCATACAGGGCGGCACGGCATTATCGGAAGGAATCGGGGAAATACTGACAAAGCTGCCCGATATTCCGGACTGTTTCCTGCTGATTGCCAAACCGGACATCGATGTTTCCACGAAATATGTCTATGAAAAACTCCATGCCAATACCCTGCCGTACCATCCCGATATTGACGGCATGAGGACCGCCATTGAACAGGGAACGTTAAGCGGCATTACGGAACGGATGGAAAACGTGCTGGAAACCGTAACGGTGGAAAAATATCCCGTAATACGTGAAATCAAGGATTTCATGATGGAAAACGGCGCCATGAACGCATTGATGAGCGGCAGCGGTCCCACGGTATTCGGTGTGTTCGACACAAAAGAAAAAGCGGATGCGGCATACCGGCTGCTGAAACCGGATACGGAAGCGGCAGACCAGGCGCCCGAAACAAAATTGGCAAAACAAGTATTTACCGCCTTTCCGGTGAAACGGGAGAAGGCATTTTCCGGCAGATAAGGAAAGATAACAAGTAAAAACAGGGGTGGATATCTATGGGTAAAGACGGTTTACAGGTAACTATGGACGAATTTTTGCCGCTGCGCGACGTGGTATTCAATACACTGCGCAAAGCCATACTGACCGGGGAATTAAAGCCCGGAGAACGTCTGATGGAAATTCATTTGGCAAACCGGCTGGGAGTGAGCCGTACCCCCATACGGGAAGCAATCCGTAAACTGGAGCTGGAAGGTTTGGTGACAATGATTCCCAGGCGGGGCGCGGAAGTGGCACAGATTACGGAGCGGAGCCTGAAAGACGTACTGGAAGTACGCCGCGCACTGGATGCCCTTTGTGCCGAACTCGCCTGCGAAAGAATTACGGAGACGGAAAAAGCGGAGCTCGCCAATGCCTGTGCGGAATTTGAAAAAGCCACGAAAACAAAAGACACCACGGTCATCGCCAAGGCGGACGTGGCGCTGCATGACATTATTGTGGCAGCCACCGGCAACCGGAGACTGGTACAGCTTGTCAATAACCTGGCGGAACAAATGTACCGCTACCGTTTTGAATATATCAAAGACGAAAGCCAGCATGAAAGACTCATCGAAGAACATAGAATAATATATGAAAGCATTATGGCAAACGACAGCGCTGCCGCTGCCAAAGCAGCAAGAATCCATATCGACAACCAGGAAAAATCCATCATGAAACAGATACGCCTGGAAAACGGACAGCGCCAGCCGGTATAAAACGGTGGAATTTGGCAAGACTTTTCCTATCAGAAAAAGGTATAATGAATGATAGGAGACGCCAAATGAAAAAATTGTGGGAAACAGGAATTATGTTGTTTGCGGTTGCGGGTTTTTGGGGGATGATCTATCCCGACCTTTGTTTTGTACCGGATGTCTGTCAGGCACAAACGGAATATCCCAAAGAATCCTTCTGTACGGAAGCGGAATGGGACGGCCCATGGGAACCGGACATTTATACCCGCATCTGCATGGCACAGCCCGGACAGGTCAGGGGAAAAAGCCGTTTGCTGGAAGTCCTGCAAAACCGGGGGGAAGAACGGAAAGAAACGGAACATACGAAGGACTGAAACAGGAAAACAAAAAATGGAAATAAATTAATAAAGTAATAAAGAAATATGGAAATAAAGAAAGAAATAAGGAAAAACAGGAAGGCTAGGTAACGGAAATGGCGTTAACAGGCAATCACGAGGAACCGTGCAGCGCTCCCATAGGAGTCTTTGATTCGGGCGTTGGGGGACTGACGGTGGCAAGGGAAATCATGCGGCAGATTCCGAATGAGAACATCATTTATTTTGGGGACACGGCGCGGGTTCCTTACGGAAACAAGTCAAAGGAAACCATCACGAAATACGCAAGGCAGATTGTACGCTTCCTTCGGGAGCAGAGCGTAAAGGCAGTCGTGGTGGCATGCAATACGGCAAGCGCTTATGCTTTGGAGGAAATCGAACAGGAAATCGACATACCGGTTATCGGAGTGGTAAAGCCGGGGGCAAAAATGGCGGCAGAAGTCACGAAAAACGGCAAAATAGGCGTCATCGGCACGGAAGGCACCATCGGAAGCCATATTTACGCTACATACATTAACAAAATCAACCCGGACATTACGGTACTTGGCAAGGCATGTCCCCTGTTCGTGCCTTTGGTGGAAGAAGGACTGTGGCAGGACCCCGTAACGGACGAAATTGCCAACCGGTATTTGGGCGGACTGGTGGACAGCGGAATCGACACCCTGATTCTTGGCTGTACCCATTACCCGATGATACGCGCCACGGTAGGAAAAATCATGGGGGAAAATGTTACGCTGGTAAATCCGGCTTACGAAACGGCACGGGAATTAAAAGAACTGCTGACGGAGGAAAACCTGTTAAATGACAAACCACAGGTTCTTGGGGGCAACCGTTACCGCTTTTACGTCAGCGACATGGCGGATAAATTCCAAACGTTTGCCAACTCAATCTTAAAATACGGCATTCTCTCCGCCAAAAAAATCAACATAGAAGAATACGAACCATGAAGAATTTATCCCATTATCCATAAACAGAAAAAACGAAAGGCGGTTAGACACCTATGACAAAGGACGTACTTTTATCCCTCCGGGGACTGCAGTTTGACGCGGTATCCATGGACGGAGATAAAATAGAAACCATTCTCCCGGCAGAATATTACAAACGCAATGACAGCCATTACGTTATTTATGACGAAGCGGTGGAAGGATTCGGGGAAGGCACGAAAAATATTCTGAAATTCAAGAACCATTCGCTGGACCTGACAAAAAAAGGGCTGGTAAACGTACATATGATTTTTGAGGAAAACAAAAAAAACATGACGAATTATTCCACGCCCTACGGGGATATTTTAATCGGCATCGATGCAAAAAGCGTAAATTACCAGGAAGAAGAAAACCGCATCGTGGTAGACGTGGATTACGCGCTGGAAGTCAACTACGAACACTTTGCGGACTGCAGTATCAAAGTGGATATCCGCTCCAAAGGCGGGGACGGCTTTGCCTTGAGAAGCGAATAGGCTGCCATGGTTACATGACAGCCCTTTTTCCCGCAGTTACTTGATGGGTTTTGCGCCCGCCTTTTCCTGTGCTTTTTCCAATGCCTGACGGAAACGCCCTTTTTTCTTTTTGGGAGCCACAAGCGGTTTGCCGTGCAGCCCTTTCACATCCGTGATGTAAATACCGCTGACCGTAGCCTTGACTTCCTTTTTGACGGGTATCAGTTCAAAAATCTTCTCATCGCTCACTAAAGTCATAATCTGCGGTCCGATTTTCGCCTTGACGATAGGAAGTTTAGAACCCCGCAGCATTTTCGGCGTCTGTGCGATAACCGCCTGCGGAAGTCCCGAATCTTTTATTTTCATCCGCTTCTTGTCGATAATAAGCATGGAAACGGTCTGCTTCATCGCGTTAATCTGTTCCTGCTGCTCCGCCTGCTTTTTCTGCGCCTTTCTGCCGAGGAAATAAAGCGCCGCAATGGCAATGGCAAGAACTGCCAATACCACTAATAAAACGATTAATCCTGTACTCACAATACACCTCCCGCTTTTCCTTAATGTAGAACTAATTGTAGCATTGTTTTCGGAATAAGGCAAGGGAAAAGAGCAGACGCCCACGGAAATCCAGTAACTATTCAGCCTCCGGCTTCATAGTTACGGAATCCATTCCGGTCTCCCCGCATTTTTTTCATTTTCCCCCTTATATATCCTCCTCCCCCTGCCGATATATATTACAAAGATGGGGATATTTTCCTCAAATGCAACCAAAATAAACAATTTACATATTTTATTCCAAGGAGGGTTAAGCAATGAGCGTAAACGGAGTTACAAGTACCAGCAATACGACCGATTTATACGGCAATTATGGCAGCACGGCTCCCAAGACAGCCGAGAAGACAGATACCGCCAACACCACGGACAACAAGTCCAACACATCCGGCGTTGTTTATGAAACATCCAAGAACAATGCAACCACGGGCACACCGAAGAAAGTGTACAAACAGGATACGGCTTTGGTGAATAAGCTGAAAGCGGATACGGAAGCACGCGTTTCCCAAATGAAAAGCCTTGTGGAACAGATGATTTCCAAGCAGGGCAAGACGCTTGGGCAGGCGGACAGCATTTGGAGTTTCCTTGCAGGCGGCGACTATACCGTTGATCCGGCAACCAGGGCACAGGCACAGAAAGACATCGCCGAAGACGGATACTGGGGCGTAGAGCAGACCTCCAGCCGTATCGTTGATTTCGCAACCGCACTGACCGGCGGCGATCCCGACAAAATCGAAAAAATGAGGGACGCTTTTGAAAAAGGCTTCAAACAGGCTACCAAGGCTTGGGGACGCGAATTACCGGAAATCAGCTCCAAAACTTATGATGCCGTTATGGAGAAATTTGACAAACTGGCAGAGCAGGCAAAAACCACGGTAAACGAGACAGAACTTCAATAAAAGACGATTTCAGTAAAAAACGATTTCACAAACGGGCAGGGAAGATATCTTCCCTGCCCGTTGTTTGCTGCACGCTCTAGGAAGATGCCAGCAAAGCTGGCGGGTGCCCGGCGCGTGCCCACTCGATTTCATTCCAATCCGCCTAAAACTCGTCCAACGTTTCCAAAAAATTTTTGAATTCCTCTTTCGCCTTCTCGATTTCCCCCGTATCATAGGTATTCAGCGCTTGCTCATACTTATGGAGCGCCGCCTCTACCTGCATACGCCTTTCGCCAAGACTTTCCTCATAAATCCGCTCGCCGCGCAAAAGCAGGTATTTATTTTCCTCCCTGTCCCTCGGATGTATTTTCAGATAGGAAAGTGTTTCCAGCCGTTCCCTGATTTCCTCCTCCGTCATGTCCACATCCCTGCCGACAAATACCTCTTTTACCTGTTTCTGTGTGGATACCACCTTCACCTC
Organism: uncultured Lachnospiraceae bacterium; assembly: GCA_947653315.1. GTDB lineage: Bacteria > Bacillota > Clostridia > Lachnospirales > Lachnospiraceae > Kineothrix. The sequence goes on along the minus strand of CANTGP010000176.1, from coordinate 989 downwards.
CACCTCCAGGATGGAATTGATGTCATAAGTATAGGTCACGTCCACCGACTCCTCCCCCGCCTTTCCGGAGGGAATGTCTATCATCAGCTCGCCCAGCAGAAGGTTATTGCCCGCGAAACGGCTCTCCCCCTGCAAAACCTTCACCCGTATCTTGTCCTGCCCGTCTTTTACCGTATAAAGCCGCTCCGTCCTGCTGGCGGGGATTACCGTATTCCTGTCAATAATGGGGCAGAATACGCCGTTTTCATAATATCCCTTTTCCCACTCCCGCACGACCTCCGTACCGAGGGTAAACGGGCATACATCCGTCAGGATGACTTCCCTGATGGCTTCCCTGCGCTCCTTCATCGCCCCCTGTACCGCCGTTCCCAGGGCAACCGCCTCGTCGGGATTGATATTCGTATCCGGCAGCATACGGAACAGACGGCTCACAAACCGGCGCACCACCGGACTTTTCGTCGCACCGCCAACCAGCACCACCTTATCGATATCCGACAGCCTGATATGGGCATCCGACAGGCTCCTTTTCACGGGCTGGCGTATTTTATCAAACAATTCTTCACATGCATCCTCATATTCGGACAGCTCCACTTCCATGTCGAACTGCTCCTCCCCGATTTTACAATGCATGGCGGACGTCTTCCCTTCCGAAAATCCCAGCTTGCAGATTTCCGCCTGTTTATGGATATGCCGCCTTGTTTTCTCGCTGAGCGCCAGCGGGTCAAACTGGGTAAATTTCTCGTAAAACATGGTTTCCAGCACGGCGGTAAAATCTTCCCCGCCCAAAAAGTTATCGCCGGCCACCGCCCGTACTTCCAAAATCGTATCATACAATTCCAGTATGGACACGTCAAACGTCCCGCCGCCCAAATCAAACACAAGGAACCTTGCATGTTCCTTATTTTGGTACAGCCCGTAAGCAATTGCCGCCGCGGTAGGCTCGCTGATAATCCGCTCCACCTTAAGCCCTGCCAGCTCCCCTGCCCTCT
>CANTGP010000175.1 GCA_947653315.1 uncultured Lachnospiraceae bacterium | reverse complement strand
ATTGATTTCGTGCGGAAGCAGAAGAAAACTTTGCACCCACTGTCGGGAAATGGTATAATGGGATAACATATGGTTGGCGGTCAGGGAGATTGGGTTTATGGCAAGGACGGTAGCGATAGGAATACAGGATTTTGCATCCATAAGGGAGAACGGTTACTTTTACGTGGACAAGACGGATTTTATCCGGGAATGGTGGGAGAACGGGGACAGCGTGACGTTAATCACCCGTCCCAGGCGTTTCGGGAAAACCCTGACCCTGAACATGGTGGAACGGTTCTTTTCGGTGGAATATGCCGGGGGCGGAGAAATCTTCGAAGCGCTGGACATATGGAAAAACGCAAAATACCGGGAGCTTCAGGGGACCTGCCCGGTCATCAGCCTGTCCTTTGCGCCCGTGAAGGGGACGGCGGATTTCCGTGACATGAGACGGATGATGTGCCGTATGCTGTATGAACAGTATAACCATTATAATTACCTCCTGGAGGCGGAGGGTCTGATGGACGACCGGGAAAAGGAGATGTTCCGCGCCGTGTCCAGGGACATGGACGAGGACATCGCGGCAATGTCGCTGCACATGCTCTCCAAGCTGCTGATGAGGCATTACGGGAGGAAAGTGCTTATCCTATTGGACGAATACGACACGCCGATGCAGGAGGCATATGTCAACGGGTACTGGGAGGAAACCGTGGCATTCATGAGGAACCTGTTTAACGCCACGTTCAAGACAAACCCGTACCTGGACAGGGCGCTGATGACGGGGATTACCAGGGTAAGCAAGGAGAGTATTTTTTCCGATTTAAACAACCTGACGGTGGTAACGTCAACCTCAACCAAATATGAGGATGCCTTTGGCTTTACGCAGGAAGAAGTGTCGGCATCCCTGCTGGAGTTCGGGCTGTCGGAAGGGGAAGGGAAAGTGAAGGACTGGTATGACGGATTTACGTTCGGGAAAAAGACGGATATCTATAACCCGTGGTCCATTATTAATTTTCTGGATAAAAAGAAGTTTTCGACCTACTGGGCAAACACCAGCAGCAACAGCCTTGTGGGGAAACTGGTCCGTGAGGGAAGCAAGGACATAAAGATAACCATGGAAGACCTGTTAAACGGCGGGGCGCTCCGCACCAGGATTGACGAGCAGATTGTTTTCAGCCAGCTTGACCATAACGAATATGCGGTATGGAGCCTGCTGCTTGCCAGCGGGTACTTAAAGGCGGAGGAACATACCGTGGACCCGGACACCGGGAAGGAGGAATATGTCCTTAAGCTGACGAATAAGGAAGTGAAGCTGATGTTCCGGAATATGATTGAAGGCTGGTTTAAGAATTATACGCCCGAATACAATGATTTCATTAAAGCGCTGACGGCAGGTGATATCGATGCCATGAACGAGTATATGAACCGGGTTGCCTGTGATACCTTCAGCAATTTTGATACGGGCAAAAGACCTTCGGGGAAGTCACAGCCGGAACGTTTTTATCATGGTTTTGTGTTGGGGCTGATGGTGGATTTGGCGGACCGTTATACGATTACCTCCAACCGTGAAAGCGGGTTCGGACGCTATGACGTGGTGTTGGAACCGCGAAAGGGCAACGGGAAAGACGATGCGGTTATCATGGAATTTAAAGTCCGCCGTCCGCAGAAGGAAAAGGATTTGGAGGAAACGGTGAAAGCGGCGCTTCTGCAGATTGAAGAAAAAAAATATGCCGCAGATTTGGAAGCAAAAGGGATTCCCGCAGGGCGCATACGGAAATACGGGTTTGCGTTTGAAGGGAAAAACGTGCTGATTGGATAACACAAGAAGGCGCGGCGGCATAAGGGAGGAGCCAATGGCAAGGACGGTAGCGATAGGAATACAGGATTTTGCATCCATAAGGGAGAACGGTTACTTTTACGTGGACAAGACGGATTTTATCCGGGAATGGTGGGAGAACGGGGACAGCGTGACGTTAATCACCCGTCCCAGGCGTTTCGGGAAAACCCTGACCCTGAACATGGTGGAACGGTTCTTTTCGGTGGAATATGCCGGGGGCGGAGAAATCTTCGAAGCGCTGGACATATGGAAAAACGCAAAATACCGGGAGCTTCAGGGGACCTGCCCGGTCATCAGCCTGTCCTTTGCGCCCGTGAAGGGGACGGCGGATTTCCGTGACATGAGACGGATGATGTGCCGTATGCTGTATGAACAGTATAACCATTATAATTACCTCCTGGAGGCGGAGGGTCTGATGGACGACCGGGAAAAGGAGATGTTCCGCGCCGTGTCCAGGGACATGGACGAGGACATCGCGGCAATGTCGCTGCACATGCTCTCCAAGCTGCTGATGAGGCATTACGGGAGGAAAGTGCTTATCCTATTGGACGAATACGACACGCCGATGCAGGAGGCATATGTCAACGGGTACTGGGAGGAAACCGTGGCATTCATGAGGAACCTGTTTAACGCCACGTTCAAGACAAACCCGTACCTGGACAGGGCGCTGATGACGGGGATTACCAGGGTAAGCAAGGAGAGTATTTTTTCCGATTTAAACAACCTGACGGTGGTAACGTCAACCTCAACCAAATATGAGGATGCCTTTGGCTTTACGCAGGAAGAAGTGTCGGCATCCCTGCTGGAGTTCGGGCTGTCGGAAGGGGAAGGGAAAGTGAAGGACTGGTATGACGGATTTACGTTCGGGAAAAAGACGGATATCTATAACCCGTGGTCCATTATTAATTTTCTGGATAAAAAGAAGTTTTCGACCTACTGGGCAAACACCAGCAGCAACAGCCTTGTGGGGAAACTGGTCCGTGAGGGAAGCAAGGACATAAAGATAGCCATGGAAGACCTGTTAAACGGCGGGTCGCTCCGCACCAGGATCGACGAGCAGATTGTTTTTGGCCAGCTTGACCGCAGCGAATATGCGGTATGGAGCCTGCTGCTTGCCGGCGGGTACTTAAAGGTGGAGGAACATACCGTGGATCCGGACACCGGGGAGGAGGAATATGTCCTTAAGCTGACGAACAAGGAAGTGAGGCTGATGTTCCGGGACATGATCGAAGGTTGGTTTAAGGATTACGTGCCGGCATACAACGATTTCATCAAGGCGCTTCTGCTTCATGACAAGAAGGCAATGAACCGCTACATGAACCGGGTAGCCCTTGAAACATTCAGCAATTTCGATACCGGAAACAAGCCCTCAGACAGTACGGAGCCGGAGCGTTTTTTCCACGGTTTCGTGCTGGGACTGATGGTGGAACTGTCCGGCCGGTATACCGTTACGTCAAACCGGGAAAGCGGGTTTGGCAGGTATGACGTCATGTTAAAGCCAAAAAACGACGCGGACGATGCCATCCTTATGGAATTTAAGGTTCACGATGCCGATGATGAAAAAACACTGGACGATACCGTAGCTGCCGCATTGGCGCAAATAGAAGAAAAGCAGTACGCGGCATCGCTGGAAGCGGAAGGAATTCCGCGAAAACGCATTAGAAAATACGGGTTTGCATTTAAAGGAAAAAACGTACTCATTGGGTAGCCGTTTGGCTCATTGCTTATAGGAAAAAATGGAGGAAAAACTTATGGAATATCAGGCATCCGCAAACAGATACGGACAAATGCAGTACCGCAGGTGCGGCAGGAGCGGGTTAAAGCTGCCTGTCCTTTCGCTGGGACTGTGGCACAATTTCGGGGATACCGGAAACTATGAAAACATGAAAAATATGTGCCATACCGCATTTGACAACGGTATCACCCATTTCGACCTTGCCAACAATTACGGACCGGAAGCCGGAAGTGCGGAAGTCCATTTTGGCAGGATTATGAAAGAATCTTTCCGGAAATACCGCGATGAAATACTGGTCAGTACGAAAGCGGGTTACAACATGTGGGAAGGCCCTTACGGGGACTGGGGCAGCCGTAAATACTTAATCGCCAGCCTGGACCAAAGTTTGAAACGGCTGGGATTGGATTATGTGGACATCTTCTACCATCACCGTCCGGACCCGGATACTCCCCTGGAGGAAACCATGGGGGCTTTGGACAGCATTGTCAAAAGCGGGAAGGCGCTTTATGTGGGCATTTCCAACTATAACGGGGAACAGATGGAAGCTGCCTGCGCCATGTTAAAGGAATTAAAATGCCCTTTTATTATAAACCAAAACCGTTATTCCATCTTTGACCGCACCATCGAAACCAACGGATTAAAACAGGCGGCGGCCAAAGAGGAAAAAGGAATTATTACCTTCAGCCCCTTGGCACAGGGACTTTTAACCGACCGTTATTTAAACGGTATTCCCAAAGACAGCCGTATCAACACGGACGGGCGTTTCCTGCACCAAAATGCGCTGACGCCTGAAAAACTGGATAAAATCAAGGCGTTAAACGAAATTGCCTTATCCCGTGGGGAGTCGCTGGCACAAATGGCGCTCAAATGGATTTTGAAGGATGACGTCATTACCAGTGTGCTGATTGGCGCTTCCAAACCGGCGCAAATCCTTGATAACCTGAAAGTGCTGGAAGGCGCCGGATTTACGCAGGAAGAACTTAAGAAAATAGAGGAATGCTCTTAAACATTTACGGTATATTTAGGATAAACATGAAGACAGGGCTGCCGCACGGTGGGAAATCCGTGCGGCAGCCCAATCCTGCGGCTGTGCCATATGGCTTATTACCTGTCGTCGTGCAGGCGGAAGTTTGCGTAAGCGCTCATGCCATGTTCATGCACATCCAAACCGTCGATTTCTTCCTGTTCGGTAACATGCAGCCCGATAGTTTTATTTAATACGGTAAACAGGACGAATCCGCAGACTGCCACATAAGCCATTACGGAAAGTACGCCCAGCGCTTCGATTCCGATAAACTGCAGGCGGCTCATTCCCATTTCCTCCAAAATGGATGTCTTACAGAAGATTCCCGTCATAATCGTTCCGCATGCGCCACAGCCTCCATGCACCGCGACCGCACCCACGGGATCGTCCACTTTCAATACCTTATCCAAAAATTCCACGATGAATACCACAATAAAACCTGCAATCACACCGATTGCCAAAGCCGAGTAATTGGATACATAATCGCATCCTGCCGTAATGGCAACAAGACCTGCCAAAGTACCGTTTAATGTCATGGAAACATCCGGTTTTCCGTAACGTACCCATGTTAAAAGCAAAACCGTCAGCGTTGCCGCAACTGCCGCAAGGTTTGTCGTCATGGCAATATCCCCCAGGTTTGTAGCCGCACCGGTGGTGGAGCCGCAGTTGAAGCCGAACCAACAGAACCAAAGGATAAATACGCCTAATGCGCCGATGACAATGTTATGGCCCGGAATGGCGACGGGCTTTCCTTCTTTTGTAAATTTTCCGCGTCTTGGTCCTTCAATGGCCGCACCGATCAGGGCGAGCACGCCGCCCACCATATGTACCGCCGTGGAACCGGCAAAATCATGGAACCCGATGCCCGAAAGCCATCCGTCCGACCAAATCCAGTGTCCGGTAATGGGATAAATAAATATGGAAATACACGCGCTGTAAATTAAATACGTGGAAAATTTCGTCCGCTCCGCCATGGCTCCCGATACAATGGTAGCGCTTGTGGCACAGAAAACCGTATGGAAAATCATAAACACCCCGATGGGCAGTCCGTTTTTCATCCCCATGCCGTCCGCCAAGGAAGCGGGATTAAAAAATCCGCTGGTTCCGACCATCCCTCCGGCATCGCTGCCGAACATCAGTGCAAATCCTATCAGAAAGAAGAAAATACTTCCCAAAACAAAATCCATTAAGTTTTTCATGATAATGTTGCCCGCGTTTTTCGCCCTTGTAAAACCCGATTCCACGACGGCAAACCCTGCCTGCATGAAAAAGACCAAAAAAGCCGCAATACAAGTCCACATAACGTTCAGCAACAGCTCCGTTGCCTCCTCTAACGGCATTCCGCCCGCCAGTAAGTCCGATAAATACATAATGTCTCCTCCTCGTTTTAGTCAGTTTTCCGAAAGGTACCGGAGAATGTTTTCTTCCCGCTATAACGCCTGTTCGCCGCGTTCCCCGGTACGGATTCTTACCGCGTCCAGTACTTCATAAATAAAAATCTTACCGTCGCCGTAATTGCCGGTATTGATTTCGCTTACGATTTTCTTGATTAGGACCTCCGCCTGTTCGTCGCTGACCACTGTTTCCACCTTCACCTTCTGAAGCAGATTGACACGGTATTCCGCGCCGCGGTACTTTTTCACGATACCCTTTTGGTTCCCGTATCCCTGGATGTTCACAATATTCAGGCCGTTCACTTCGTTGTCGTCCAGCACTGCCTTTAAATCCTCCAGTTTTTCGGGTTTAATGATGATTTCCAATTTCTTCATAAAGACCTCCTCCTTTTCCCCTACTCGCCGCGCGCCCCGTGCGCCGCCTTGGCGGTATATTCCTCCGCATGGGGCCTGCGCATAAAAAAAGCGCTTCTACCTGTGTAGAAACGCCTTTGTTTGAGCTTTATTATACACTCTTTGGGGAGTTTGTCAAACACTTTTTAAAATAAGTGCCGCATTCTTTCTATCTTTTCTTCTCAATAATTTATTTATTGTCGAGAAATACGGCATTGCTAAATCAAGTTCCCTACTTGAC
>CANTGP010000174.1 GCA_947653315.1 uncultured Lachnospiraceae bacterium | reverse complement strand
ATGTTAAAATAATGGGGTAAGTTAATGGGGTAAGTTAATGGGGTAAGTTAATGGGGTAAGTTAAAACACAGGGAGGATACCATGGCATTGCCGATTAATATAGAAGACTTAGTTTACCGCAGGGTAGTTGAAAATGCACGCATAGAGTACAAAGCAGACTGGAATCCGGAGCCCATCCTGCATTCCATCTGCGCATTTGCCAACGACATTGATAACTGGGGCGGCGGATATATTATCATAGGTATTTCCGAATGTGACGGAATGCCGGTTCTTCCCATTAAAGGGTTAAATAAAAGTTCCATCGACCGAATTAACAAAGAATTGCTGCAAAAGTGCAATCTAATAGAGCCGCGGTACCTTCCAATCGTAGAGCAGACCACTTTCGATGGAAAAGAAATCATCGTTCTATGGATACCGGGCGGCGATGCCAGACCGTACAAATGTCCGGTAACATTTCCCACGGAAAAAGCAGCACGTGCGGAAAAAGCATATTATATCAGAAAAATGTCAAACAGCATACGTGCTAACCGGTTGGAAGAAAAAGAACTGTTTCTGTTAGCAAATAATATTCCATATGATGACCGTGTGAATCTGTCCGCCAATATTGGGGATTTAAAAACAAGCCTGATTTCTGAATTTCTATACGAAGTTGGCAGTGATTTATATAAATCCTCTTTGGAAAGACCCGTGGAACTAACGGCTTCCGACATGAAATTGACCGGAGGACCCTCTGAATACCGCAAACCGTTAAATGTCGGGCTCATGTTTTTCAACGACAATCCCGATGCTTTTTTTCCTTATGCACGGATTGAAGTAGTAGATAAACCGGATCCCACTGGCGAAGGAATGACCGAAAAAATATTTACCGGTCCATTGGACCGCCAATTAAAAGATGCCCTTAGTTATATAAAAAATTATATCATAAAGGAAAAAGTCACAAAAATACCGGGACAGGCAGAAGCGGAACGTATTTACAACATACCCTATGCGGCAGTAGAAGAAGCATTAGCCAATGCCATATACCACCGTTCTTACCAAATTCCCGAACCCATTACCGTTATGATAACGCCGGAAAAAATGGAAATTACCAGTTTACCGGGTCCTGACCGGACCATAACAAAAGAAGATATCCAAAATCGCCGGATGGTCTCCCGCCGATACCGGAACCGGAGAATCGGGGATTTTTTAAAAGAATTGAAACTTATCGAAGGAAGGAATACCGGAATACCCACTATGCTGCGCTCCATGAAGAAAAACGGTTCTGCACTGCCAGAATTTATCACGGACGAAGACAGGACTTATTTCACGGTAATACTTCCCATCCATAACAGTTTCCAAAATGCCACGGATTCACAAACAAGGCTAAAGAAAAAATCAAGGAGGAATCTGACAGAAATTAAAGAGCTTATTCTCCTTTTGTTAACGCAGAAAGGAAATCTCTCCTCCTCGGAACTCGCTGCCTCCATGGAATATACAAAAGTCACATCAACCGTTGCCAAAGCAATCAAAGAACTGTTGGCAGAAGGCAGAATCGTATACTCGGAACCCGATAAAGTACATTCCAAAAACCAAAAATTATGTCTGACCGATAAACCAAATACCCCATCTCAAACAAAAGGACGTCAAATTTAAAAACGCCCCAAAAGGGGCGGGGTATTTGACCCTATTTTATTTCTTTCCGTCCGTTCCTAAAAACGACCCGTCCTTTTGGAACTCCTGGAACTTCTCCTGCACAAATTCCGCCGAAACCACATAATGGTAAAATTCCACCCCCGCCAGCTTTCCCTGGAAAGAATTTTGGTATTCGTCCCCGCCCAGCATGACTTTTTCCGCCACCTTTAAACCGGGGACATGTTCCCTGCTTCCCACCAGCAAACCGTTAAAATACAGCTTCGATATACCCGTTACCATATCATAAGTGGCACACACATAAGACCATTGTTCCGGCAACGCCTGCCTGCAGAAAATATCATGCCATTCATTCGGCTCCCTGTCGTCCTTAATCCGGAAACAGAACGTTCCCTGCCCCGTCCCCGGAATCAGACTTAAGAAACCGTCCGCAAACGTCACATATACCGCGCTGGTCCACGCCTGCTCAATAGCGGGATTTACCCAAAAACAAATGGAATAACTGTCGCTGTGCATGATTTTCTTCGGCAGCATCACCAGATTTTCCTTTACCCTGCCGCCGGGAAAAACAAGCGCCTTTTGGGATTGGACGACACCGTCGGCATATCCAAGCCCCTCTCCCACATATTCTCCCCCGTACTCTCCTTTCCCGTCCAAAAGGTGTCCGTCAAAGGAATACCGGACCGGAAGCCTGTTGCCCGTCAAAAATAACCGCTTTCCGTATTTTTGGTGAAATTCCAGCTCCTCCACCGCTTCCCCGTAAAAATCGCCGGTACCAAACTGTGCCCCGTAATTGGCAAGCAGTTCCACCTGTCCGGCATTCCTGATTTCCTGTGCCACGATATAACGGTGCAAATCCCTGCCAAGACTAATCACATTACGCAGAATATGCAGCGCAGTCCCGTTTTGTCCTTCCGCCACCGTCAGCTTCGCATCCAGCTTTAAAATCTGTGAGGGAATATCCTGCAGCACCGTAAGGGAAGAAGCGGAGCCGAAATTGTTAATGGCTACCCCGAACCCTATGTAAATCAAAGATTCCACCGCAAAATGCAGCCGGTCCTTATTCTCCAGGAAATCGTTCTCCTCGATACACAGTTTTATTTCCTCCGGGGAGACCCGGTACTTCTCCAAACAGCGCCGAATCTTCCTTATCCCGTCTTTCTGCATAATATAAAGACCGGATATTTTCATGTAAATATCCAAATGCTCCCATGCGGTACCTTTCCACTGGTTTTTCCAAAAACAAACCTGTTCAAAAACCAATGCGTCCACCTGCGCCACAATCCCGTATTGTACGAATACCGGCATAAATTCCTCCTCTGCCAGTACGCCCAAACCGGGAAAGTTCCAATGAAGCACCACTTCGGCGGCATAGACCTCCGAAGTCTGCAGGTAAATCACCGGACGCAGAAGAATCTGTATTTCCTCCCGTTCCATCGCCAAAAGCGCCCTGTCTTTTATGGCTTTCTGCTTCTCCACATGCCCCTTAATCCGGTCATATACGATGTAGCTGCCCTTACCGTTCTTTTTCACAAAATACATCGCTTCGTCACACTGCTGCAGGATACGGTTTAAACCGTCCCTTACCCACTGGCTGTAAATAACGCCGATACTGAAAGACAACATCGCCTCAATGCTTTCGTCAAACTCCCCGCTCTTTAAACCTTCCTGGAGTACCGGAAGCAGCTTTTCCAAGTGGGACGCACTCTGTTTGCCGTCGCAGATGATTACGAATTCATCGCCGCCCATCCGTACCACAATCTGCCCTTCAAATATCTTCCGCAGCAGACGGCCGATGAAAACCAGCAGTTCATCCCCTTTGGAATGCCCGTAAATATCATTCACCAGCTTGAAGTTGTCCACATCAATATAGATGCAATGGACCATGGTATCCAACGGAAGCTGCTCCCACACGTCATTTAACCCCCTGCGGTTAAACAGCCCCGTCAGATAATCCGTATTCACTTCCGTCCCCTTAATCCCAACAAACATTTCACCCATGATTCCGCCCGCTTCGTTATTAAAAAAGTTAGAAGGTTAAGTTAGAAGGTTAAAAATGAAACACCGGATTCCCGTCCGCATCCCATCCGAACTTCATCAGCATGGCATGACGGTTCGGGTTATATAACGGGTCTCCCACGATTTCCGTTTCCGTGCGTGCATGGAATACCATGATATCATTGCCTTCCCCGTCCACCGTAAAGGAATTATGCCCCGGTCCGTAGATTCCTTTTTCCGCATCGGTCTTAAGCACCGGATAGCGTTCCTTTTTCCATACCCTCGGATCCAACAGCTCCGCATCCTCACTGACCGACATCATCCCTATGCAGTAATTAACGCCCGTATCGCTGGCAGAATAGGTAACGAAAATCTTCCCGTTCCGCTTAAGGACCGCAGGACCTTCGTTTACCCAAAATCCGTGGCGTTCCCAATCGTAATCCGGCGTAGTCAAAAGAACCTGGACCGTTTTTAACTTGTTCGCACTTTCCATTTGGGCAATGTAAAGATTGGAAATCTGCCTGCCCACGCCGGTTTTCTCCGCCCAAATATAATAATAGGTTCCCTTATTCTCAAAGATGGTGGCATCCAGCGAAAAAGCCTCAAAAGAAAACCCGTCTTCGTCCGCGCGCTGCATTTTCCCAAGCTCCACCCACGCGTCCTTCATGGGGTCCGGTCCCTGGCATTCCAGAACGTAAGGGCGGATTTTCCAAATATCGTCCTTTTCCCCTGCGGCAAAATAGATATACCACTTGCCGAACAGGAAATGCATTTCCGGCGCCCACACATGCTTACTCATGGGACCAGACTCGTGTTTTTGCCATATGACCGTCTCCTCCGCCTGTGCCAGTCCCGCCAGCGTATCCGATTTGCGCAGCACGATGCTGTCATAGGCGGGAACGCTTGCCGTAAAATAATAACTGCCCGAAGAAGCATCCTTCACCACATATGGATCCGCGCGCTGTGCAATCCAAACCGTATTATACTCCAATTCCTTGTTTACGCTCATCTTCTATCCTCCTGCTTTTCCAAACTTTTCCATAATCCCTGCCGCCGTCCTACCATTTTGCATGGGCGGCGGGACAGTGGTTTTTACCCACTGCCGCCCGCATCTCCACGAAACATCCGCACAGCCGGCACATGCCGTTTAACAGGCTGCCGCATTCCCGACACGCTGCCAGCCTTTCTTCATACAGGATATCCGGCGTTTTTATGTCTTCATCCAAACGGCTGATGTAATCGTACATATTTTTATAGTATTCCGCATCCGGCATCTCTTTCGCCAAACACCTGCGGCAGATCCGCTCCGCCACTTAAGCCTTCACTTCCATATGGATAACCGCGCAGGCAGGAACCGTCAGCTTAATGCTTCCGTTTTCCGCCACGGTATAATCCTTAAATTCCTTTTCCTTTACGTTTTCCGGCTCGTCAAACGTATTATATGCATCCATCTTCCCGGTCAGGATGGCAGCCTCCACCTTTTCCGCCTTCTTACCGGCAAACAGCACTTCGATTTCCTTTGCATCCGTTACGGACAGGTTACCCAGCGTAATGTGGATATTGCCTTCCCCGTCCACGGAAACGGATTCGCTGATGTCCGGCACACGGTATTCCTCCACGCCGATCTCCTCCGTCTCCACGAAACTCTCTAAAAGATGCGCGTTCTGATGGTACTTGTACATATGGAAAATATGGTAGGTAGGGGTCAGTATCATTTTCTCCCCTTCCGTCAGGATTACGGACTGCAGAACATTCACCATCTGCGCAATGTTCGCCATCTTTACGCGGTCGCAATGTTTGTTGAAAATATTCAGTGTCACGCAGGCAACCAGCGCATCCCGCATGGTATTCTGCTGGTACAGAAATCCCGGATTGGTGCCCGGCTCCACATCGAACCAGCATCCCCATTCATCCACAATCATGCCAATTTTCTTTTCCGGGTCGTACTTGTCCATGATATCGCCGTGCTTCTTTACCAGTTCTTCCATAAACCACGCCTTTTTCATGGTACGGAACCATTCCTTTTCATCGAACTGCGTAGCGCTGCCCTTATTTTCCCATCCGCCCGGATGCACATAATAATGTAAGGACAGCCCGTCCATCAGTCCGTGCAGTTCCTTTGGCACATGGTCATGGGTCGTGGAAAGCACCTGCCCGGTCCAATGGTAATCGTCCACGTTGGCGCCGCCGCAGATTTTTGCAATCGGATTGGCACTGTCATAATTCCTTACGTATGTTTGGTATCTTCTATATAAATTACCGTAATATTCCGGCGTCATATTGCCGCCGCATCCCCAGTTCTCGTTTCCGACCCCAAAATAATCGATTTTCCACGGCTTCTCCCTGCCGTTCTTCCTGCGCAGGTCTGCCATCGGCGACACACCGTCAAAAGTCATGTATTCCACCCACTCGGACATTTCCTGCACCGTACCGCTCCCCACGTTTCCGTTTACATAGGTTTTGCAGCCCAACTGTTCGCACAGCTCCATAAATTCATGGGTACCGAAACTGTTATCTTCCAACACGCCGCCCCAATGGGTATTGATCATTTTCTTCCTGTTTTCCTTGGGACCAATCCCGTCTTTCCAGTGGTACTCGTCGGCAAAACAGCCGCCCGGCCACCGCAGTACGGGAATCTTCATTTCTTTTAAGGCATCCACCACATCTTTACGCATACCGTTTACATTGGGAATCTCCGAATCCTCCCCCACATAAAGTCCTTCGTAAATACACCTGCCCAAATGTTCGGCAAAATGACCATAAATTTCCTCGTTAATCCGGCCAAGCCTTTTGTTCTCGTTAATGATTAATTTTGCCATTCTCTGCTCCTTCCCAGTTATCTCATAAATATCCATAAATTAGTTTAGCTTAAATTAAATTTTATAGTATATAATTATCTTTGGCAAGCAAATAAAATAAAAAAATAGCAAAACTAATTTAGAAATAATTTTTTTCTAAATTAATTTAATAAAATTCAAAAATA
>CANTGP010000173.1 GCA_947653315.1 uncultured Lachnospiraceae bacterium | reverse complement strand
GAACTGCTGCAGACATTCGTTACGGTCAGTTTCATGTGGTCCCGGCATATTTGGGAAATGGGGGCCGGAGAGTGGGTATCAATGGGCATGGCATGGGCTCCGTTTTTGTTTCCGTTTTTGTTTCTGTTTCCGTTTTCCCTTCATTTTATGTGCGGAGGCAAGTACATTATTACGGATACCCTTGACGCATTTTGGTTTTCATTGTAGCATGATAGTAAAAGTAATAATAATGGGTCAACATTATGATAAAATTCTTTCTTTTGTACTTAGTGCATGGATGCATTGGATGTTTGTGTATTGGTTCAAGATGTATTCGATAAAAAGGGAAAGGAACGGGATACAAAAATGGGGGAACGGGAGTTTTGGCGGGAAAACGGGGATTACCTGGATTCCGTAATGAATACGGTGAACACGCTGGCGGAAGATACCTATATCTATATTCTGCATTTAAACCGGGGAATGGCATGGTTTTCCGAAACGGCAAAAGCCTATTTCGGAATCCGGGATACTTATGTTCCGGACCATTATGAAATCATGCGCAGGCTGATTCATCCGGAGGATTTATGGGAATACGAAGAAGGAATCCCGCAAAGAATGCAGGGGAAAAACCTGGACAGGGAGCTGTGCGTGCGGATGCGGGAGGCTTCCGGGGAATACCATATGTTCAGTATCCATACGGATATCGTGGCAGACTTGAAAAATGCGGAAAAGTATCTGCTTATCCTGCTGCATAATGAAAATGTCCTGCCGAGAATCGATGCCTTGACGGATTTATACTCCCAGGCAAGATTTGTATCGGATCTTGGGACGGAGATTGGAAATAAGGGACCGTTTGCTGTCCTGATGATTAAATTGGAACGGTTTAACAATTTAAATATTATTTACGGCAATGAGTTTACCAATCGGCTCCTAAAAGAAACGGCGCTGCAGTTTATCTATATGATGGATGAAAACAGTGCGGTTTACCGTTTGGACGGTCCGAAATTCGGGTTTATCCTAAGGAAAAGCGGCAGAATGAAGCTGCTTGTGTTCGAGCAGATGATCCGCGGGAAGCTGGCAAAGGGAATCCGTGTGGATAACCAAAAGATTTCGCTGAAAATATGTGCAGGGGCGATTTTAATTGAACAGTATGACGGCAAAGCGGATTCCCTCTGTTCAAAGGCCGCCTATGCGTTGGGGCATTCGGAAACGGAACACCAGGGGAAAATGATTATATTTAATGACGAGGTGCGCACTTCAAGGAATGTGGATTTGGAGTTGATGAAAGTAATCCACCAGTCGGTCAGGGAGGGATGTAAAGGATTCTATATCGAATACCAGCCCATCGTGGTTTCAGGTACCGGGCATATCATAGGGGCGGAAGCATTGGTCCGGTGGCGCAGGGAACCTTACGGAACCGTGCCGCCCGGCAGGTTCATCGAATGGATGGAAACGGACCCCGGAATGTATGAACTCGGCAATTACGTTCTGCGCACTGCCCTGCGGGAAACCGTGGAACTGCTCGCCGTCTTACCGGAATTTGTGCTCAATGTCAATGTATCGGCAAGACAGATGGAAAGGGAAGAATTCCGTGCGGAAGTGCTGCATATTTTGGAGCAGACGGGCTTTCCGGCAAACCATCTTTGCATGGAACTGACGGAACGGTGTAAGGACATGCCGTTGGAGGCAATCAAACGGGAAGTGGAATTTTTCCGTGGATACGGTATCCGCATGGCGATGGATGATTACGGAACCGGAAGCGCTTCTTCGGGAATCGTGCTTCATACCCCGATCGATGAAATCAAACTGGATATGAGTTTTATCCGCGGGATTACCAGGGACCCCAAAAAGCAGGCTATGGTAAAGTCCATCGTGGAATTTGCCAATAGCTGCGGTATGAGCACCTGCTTAGAGGGTGTGGAATCGGAGGAATTACAGGATTACTTGAGGATGTACCAGGCGACCTGGTTTCAGGGGTACTATTATTCGAAACCGGTGGAAATCGGAAAACTTATGGAACTGGTACGGGATTTTACTTAAATCCGCACGCTTCGCTTCACCGAACCTCTGAAAATGCACAATCTCCCTTGCCCGCAAAAAGCGGATGGGGTCGCAGACTTCCTGGTCATGGACCAGCCGGAGGATGTTGTCATAGGTGGAACGCGCCTTTTGTTCTGCTGCAACCGCCTAAAAACAACGTTCCGCCCGTTAAAAATTCCAGTGGATTTCCACCGGTACGTCCCTGGTACCCGCGATGCGCCTGCCGACGTTTACGTATTCCACCATGGTTTCCACCGTTTCCTGGTCCAGGCTTTCCAAACGGAAGGGGGTGGTAAGGGAATTCCCCTGTTCATGGCCTGCGGCTTGGTTTTTTTCCAGTTCTGCAATCGTTTGCCGCGCTTTTGCGAGGAGACGGGAGGTCCGTTCCTTTCCGGCAAGGAATTCCTTTGCCAGTTCCCCGGCTTCCCGTTCCGGCAGCAGTCCGCGCGCGCGGTCCATATAGACGGCACGAAGGCTTTTGGCATATTCTTCCTGTTCCTTTTGGTAAAGGGAAATCCGTTCCCGCAGCGAGTGCAATTCCTGCTGTATGGGGGAAAGGGTTTCTTGCCCATACGGCGGGGAGTACTTTTTTTGTTCCGCTTTTAGCAGATCCTCATCGAGATATACCGTAAGCAGGCGGTTCAGTTCTTCCCGCACCATACGTTCCAGCCGCTCCACGGAAATGAACGCCCCTTCGCAGGAGTCTTTTGCCACATGCCGGTTAGGGCACTGCAGGTATCTTTTTTCCCCTTTCTTGGAAGAACGCAAGGTATATCCGCAGTTTGCACAGCGGGCTTTTCCGGCGAACAGTCCGGTCCTGCCCGATGCGAAAGGTTTTGTCCGTTCCGCGTTTTTTTGCAGGACCGCATCCCACAATTCCCGGCTGATGATCGGTTCGTGGGTGCCTTCCACGGTATACCATTCCGATTTGGGGCGGGGAACATTCTTTTTTGTCTTGTAAGAGGCGCTGCCGTATTTTCCCTGTACCATGTTGCCGATATAGATTTCATTTACAAGCATGGAGGATATGGCGGAATATTTCCAAAGGGTACTTTGTTTTGTTTCCGGCTGCCGGTAACGCATTCCTTTTTGGCGTTTGTATTCGGCGGGATTGGGAATGCCCCTGTCGTTTAAAATACGGGCGATGGCGGTTTTCCCGTATCCGCGGGAAAACAGGGTGAAGACTTCACGGACAACCTGTGCGGCTTCTTCGTCAACGAGCAAATGTCCTTTCCGTTCCGGGTCCTTCCGGTAGCCGTAAAGGGCGAAGGAACCGATGTGGTACCCGTTCTGTCTGCGGCTTGTCAATACGCTTTTAATGTTTTCCGACATGTCCTCCAGGTACCATTCGTTGATTAAGCCGTTAATCTGCCTGGACTTTTTATTTCCCCGGTTGTCGGTGTCCGCATGGTCCACGACACTGATAAACCGGATTCCCCAAAGGGGGAATAATCCATGGATGTATTTTTCCACCAGTTCCAGTTCCCGCGTGAAGCGGGATTGGGTTTTGCACAGGATGATATCAAACCGGCGCGCCTTGGCATCAGCCAAAAGACGGTTAAATTCCGGCCTTTTCCGGTCTGCTCCGGTATAATCGTCGTCACTGTAAATGCGGTATATTTCCCATTCCTGCTGCATGGCATATTGTAACAGCATGGTTTTTTGGTTTTGGATGCTGTTGCTGTCGTCGTTTTCCGACCGTTTGTTCCGGTCTTCTTCGGACAGACGGCAGTAAATGGCAGCCTTCATATGGTTTCCCCCTCCCCGTTTTTTGCCGCGCCGTTGGCGCTTCCTGGCAGACTTTTCCGTTTTGCCCATTGTTTAGTGAAACGGGCGGCCGTGGTGGTGGTTGTTCCGTCTTTAAAAATACTTTTACATATATCCGTTGTGTTTGGAAATGTATTTTTGTTCGGCAAGACAGACGGCTCCTTTTTTTCTGTTTTCCTTTAGTTTATGCGGGAAGGCAAGTACGATTTCCAGCCGTAACTATTCCAAGTTTGCCTTCGGCAAAGAGACCGGATTCTTCGGGACCTTTACACATTCTCTATACTGTTCTTACAGCCATCAAATTTTGTTGTCAAATCTTGCCAAATAACGGCAGTAAGGGGTAAAATAAGCGCAAAACCAAGTATTCCCGACGTTGGCGGTGAGCGCCGGATACATGGCGGTACTGCCTATGGGAGCCGGTACGGAAAGAAGGCGGGCGGAATGAAGCTGATAATAGGCATATGCGAAGACGAACCCCTGATTGCGGAAAAACTGAAAAGAATGATCAACGAATGTTTGTGCGAGAAGAAGCAGGAGGCGGAAATCCGTATTTATTTATCCGGTGAGGAGCTGTTAAAGGAGGCAGGGCAGTTGGATGCGGTTTTTCTCGACATATGGCTGGACGGGATGAACGGCTATGAAGCGGGCCGCAGAATCCGCCTGGAAAATCCCGACTGCCGTATCCTGATGGAGACAGGGGAATGCGAACATTTTGCGGAAGCGTTTGAAATCGGCGCCCTGCGCTATATCCGGAAACCGTTTGAAAAGGAAAAAATAGCTGAAGCCCTGGAAAAAGTCATGGACAGTTTCCTCGGAATGCAGAAGATGGAACTGTATAAGGACAGAATCCGGTTTGAAATCGAGCAGAGGAAGATTAAATATATCAGGGCTTATAACGGTTATACGGAGTATTATGTGGGACAGGATGTGTTCCGCAGGGAACTTTCCTTAAACGAAGTGGAATCGGAACTGGACGGGCGGCTTTTCTACAAAATACACCGCCAGTATATTGTAAACATGGGAGAAATCCTCCGCAGGCCGAACGGGAGAATCTACATAGACGGTGTGGAATTTCCGTTGGCGCGGAGAAAAAGAGGCGATTTTGAAAGGGCGTATATTCATTATGTTTCAAGAAAATAAGAATGCATGTGACAAGATTCTGCTGTACGGAACCGGAAATCCCGCAAAGCTGGAAGCGATGCGCCGCCGGCTGGCAGGATTAAACGTGAAAGTCATAGGGCTTAAGGATGTGGCGGGCAACGCCGCAGGGCTGCCTGCCGTTACGGAAGACGGGAATACGCCGTTGGAAAATGCCAGGAAAAAGGCGGTTGCATACTATCATATGTTCGGTATTCCCGTATTTTCCTGTGATTCCGGTCTGTATTTGGACGGTCTTCCAAAGGAACTGCAGCCGGGCGTGCATGTGCGGACGGTAAACGGAAAGTATTTAAGCGACGGGGAAATGCTGGCCTATTATTCCGGTCTTGCGGAAAAATACGGGGATTTGACGGCGAGATACCGGAATGCCATTTGTTTTGTCAGGGACCCGGAACATATTTACGAAGCCATGGAAAAATCCATGGAAAGCAGACCGTTTATTCTAACGTCAAAGCCGCATTCCTTCCGAAAAGAAGGGTTTCCGCTGGACAGCCTGTCCCTGGAGCCGGAAACGGGAAACTATTTTTATGATTTGGAAGACGGGGAATTGGATGAACTGGCGGTGGAAGACGGTTTTTTGGAGTTTTTCAGGAAATACCTGTAACAAGGTTGTGTTTACGGGAATGCACCGTCTGCTGCCATGTCTTCCGTCAGGTCCGTGATGGCGTCGCCCTTGGACTGGAAGAAGCAGGAGTTGAACGGAATACCGCCTGCGGACTGGGGCCAAAGCGCCAGCGTATGATCCACATAATATTTATCAAACCCGTAGGACTCGATTTCATCCATGGATAAGTCTTTGGTCAACTGGTATACGATGGCGGAGATCATTTCCATGTGCGCCAGTTCTTCGGTACCGATATCCGTCAACAGTCCCGCCACATGGAACGGCATCGTATAACGCTGGGAGAGGTAGCGCATGGAAGCGGCCAGCTCGCCGTCAGGTCCGCCGAACTGGGAAATGATGACCTGCGCCAGCTTGGCATTGGGCTGCGTGATTTTTACCGGGTACTGCAATCTTTTTTCATAATTCCACATAGACTAACATCCTCCTTCCCATGGCATGGGCTGCAGCGCCCATTTCCATTCCTTGCAACTGTTGTCGGCTACCGAAAGGGAGAGAGGACCGTATTTGTTTGCATAGTCGCGCATCATTTGGTTTTTCATGCGCATATAATGATTGAAATATTCGATGGCTTCCCGGTCCATGGGATGGGTGTCCAGATATTGCGTCATTTCCACGGTGACGAAATCAACGACACCGATATCATGGAGCATGTTTTCCTGCTCCGTGCTCATCTTGAAATTCATTTTACGCATCTCCTTCCTGTAAACGGTTTCGTCAGTTCCGGGAAAATGGTTCCGGTGCAGTACGCTTTATCCAAATCTTCATAAATCTGCGTCAGGTGTTGCCATGGCACATATGCCATCGCCAACGGAAAACGGTCGAAATATTCGTTGAAGTTGTAATCCTGCATAATACTCCTTTCATAATTCGTATGGATTTTTAATATATTATATGTTGGGGCTGCGGGAGCGTGAAGGACACGGAAATCAATTTTCGGTTTCCGCCCACCCCCCTGCTGCGGTTTGGCGCCGCCTGTGTCCTGCAACATCTGACTGCAAAAATGGGATATTTCTAATTTTTTCCGCCAAATGGTTTATGGTTAAGGCGGCGGAACTCC
>CANTGP010000172.1 GCA_947653315.1 uncultured Lachnospiraceae bacterium | reverse complement strand
ATTACAGTCAGAACCCACTGATTAAGGAAGCGAGGACAATATTTTGAAACAGTTTTTTGGTATGAGTCAAAACGGAAATCTGCAGGAAGCAGTCCGGGGGCTTAGCAAACCCCAGTTAATCATGTTATTATCCAACAGTGACCAGTTTGAGGCGCATGTAAAAAAGTTGGAAGAACTCTATCCTCAGGTCCCCAGTATCGGATGCATCGGAATGAGCTATGACACTAAAGTAGTGGAAAAAGGCGTAAGCGTCATAGCCTTTTATGACGGTGTCACCGCCGCTGCCAATGTATTGGAAGAAGTATCCGTCATGCCCGTAAAATACATTGAACGTTTGGAACGGGATATGCACACGGTAAACGGCTCCCAAAAGGACACCATATGCATCGATTTCTGTTCCGGTAACGATGCCTGCGTGCTGACCACGCTTTACAGCGCTTTAAAGCACAGGAATATTTCGTTGGTAGGCGGAACCGGGGATGCCGGTAAAGTATCCGCCAACGGCAAAATCTACCAGGATGCCGTGGCATACGCCCTCGTCCGCAACAATCACGGAAAAGTAAAAGCATACAAGGAAAACATATACCGCCAGATGGGTAACTACCGTTTCATTGCTTCCAAGACGGACAAGGCAAATTACATACTCGGGAAACTGAACGGGAAATCCGCAAAACAGGTTTACCAGGACATCCTCCATATTTCGGAAAAGGAAATTACGACACAGACCTTCAAAAATCCGTTTGGCAAAATTAACGGAAACGAAACATGCATCATATCCATTAAGGAAGTAACCGGAAGCGCCCTCACCTGTTTCCGGCAGGTCAACGATTCGGACGTACTGATTTTATTGGAACTCGGGGATTACCGGGCGACCGTAAGGGAAACCATACAATCCATCCGCAGGGATTTCCCAAAGATTTCCGCCGTATTCTCCGTCAACTGCCTGTTCCGGTATCTGCTTTTTACCGACAACCATTACATGCAGGAATACCTGCAGGAAATGGGAACGCTCGGCAATCATGCCGGACTTGTCGGATACGGCGAACATTACAACAACCAATTTGTCAACCAGTCCATGACCTGTGTTGTATTTGAATAAGGGAGGAAACAAAAATGAAACTCAGGAAAAAAGCCCGCCGCGCTACCAAAAGCCTGTACCCGGTCACTTATGTCACCGACAGCCTGAAAGACTACCACCGTGCGCTTGTGCAAAGCGAAGTGGATTCGTTAAACGAGCTCGGCATGGTCAGCCAGTCTTTCGGAAAAGTACTGGGCGAATCGGCGAACTTTAACCAGACTTTACAGGAATTTGAACAGACTTTTTCCAGCATTAACACGGTATCGGGCCAGTTTGAGTCCGTGAAGGACAATATCGCCCAATCCGTCGTACAGGCACAGGGAGAAGTGGAAGAACTGAAAAACAGTTCCCTTTTAGTGGAAACGCATTTTGAGGAAATGAAGCAGACCTTTGAAGATTTCCAGGAATCGTTCCGGAAAATCAAAAGCTGCATGGGGAAAATCGTATCCATCGCGGACCAAACCAACATCCTTTCCCTCAATGCATCCATTGAAGCCGCAAGGGCAGGGGAAAGGGGAAAAGGCTTTGCCGTAGTGGCGGATGAAGTAAAAAGCCTGGCGGAAGAAATCAAAAACCTGGCCGCCGCAGTGGATACCAGCATCGGGGATGTGGAACAGGGTACGGAAAAACTGAATGCCAGCATCCAGACATCCCATCAGGCATTAGGGGAAAGCCTGTCCAAAGTGGATGAAACCTCCAAAACTTTTGACAACATCACACAGGCTGCAGACGGCGCCACCACCGTACAGTCCGAGATATCCGGCGTGATTGACCACTCAAGAGTTGCCCTGCAAACCCTTCAGGAATTTTTTGAGAATACAAAAGTACAGTACCAGGACGTAGTAAGACATATTAACCGCGCAAGTAATTTAGGAACAACCAAAAGCGCCATGTTCGAAGATATCGACAACATGCTGTCACAAATTCCACCGGTCATTGAAGATTACATGGCTTAGCCAGCCATGATTTATGGTCGCTTCAGGCGGCGATGTCTGACGAACGAAGTGAGGAGTTTCGCCGCCGTTGACCATAAATCATATGGGGAAAACAATTAGAAATATCCCGTTTTTGCAGTCAGGTCCAAACAGCCCCGGACAGAGGCAGACGCTACGAAAAAAACAGCAGCCGGGAAGGGCATTCCGGGTTCTGCCAGCGCGTCCGGTTCCACTCCCCTACCACCCCTTTTCCAATGTCATCCCCCAATCCAAAACATACGGATTTCCTGCTTCCTCTTTCACTTCCCCATAGGCTTCCCTCTCCCGTGTGCCTTCTTCCCCCGTATGGTATGCATACCCCAAAAGGTAACTGTCCATGAAAGCATCCCACGAACCGTATGCCGATTGGATGCGGCCTGCTATCTCCAGGGATTTGTCCAAGGCTTCCGTTTCCGTGTAATAGCCTGCCATATAGCAGTCTGCCACCAATGCCATTGCCCTGCCGTCATCCCATGCCCTGACGGCATCCGCACCGTTTTGCAGATATCCCGCATAAAGGTCCGCATAAACCTGCGCCCCGCTTTCCGTCAAATCATATTTTCCGTAGAGGTAAGAAGCCCTCTCCGTTTCCGCTATCTCGGACAATCCCCCGTTTTTCAGGGTTTCCATCTCTTTTTCATATGCTCCGTGGTGTCCTTCCTCCGCCAGCCACCGCAAAATTTCCTCTGCCGAATCCTTGTCCGTTACGTTCCATTCTTCCTGCAGGATTTCCCTGCGGGCCTGTTTGGTATCTTCGTTTGCCGGTTCGCCCCCAAACAGGTTATAGTCCCAGCCGTGGAGCACCGCCCGGACTGCGTGGGTTCCGTTCATCCAACGGATGGTATCCGTCATTTCCACCGTTGGAAGGCTCCCGGTTTCCGGCGCATGTTCCTCAAAAGACCCCCATGCCGTTTGGATTTCCTCCAGCGCGTTTTTATCCAGCTTCTCACCGACATAAAGGAAGGAATAAAAAGCATATACCGTCTGTCCGTAAGACCAATAGCCTTCCACTTCCGTATCCCCTGCGCATCCGTGGAATCTAAACGCCTTTACCCTCGTCATCCCCTCCGGCACCACCGGGTTTTCCACTTTTTCCAGATTTTCCACCTGATAATTCGTCTTAAGCATCTCTTGTACGGCTTCCGTATCCAACCGGTTACTACCGTCTTTGACTGTCTGCATGACCACGGCGGATGCCTTACCGCCCTTGACCGCGCCAATCCAGCCGTCCGTCCGCGTCTCCTGTCTTTCCCATTCCGTGGTCAGCGTAATCCCCGCCGTTCCGTCCTGTGAAGTAAATGTTTCCGGTCTTCCGCCGCAGCCTGCCAAACATGCCGCCGCCAAAAACACGGCAAGCCGCAAAAACCGTTTCCCGTTTCTTTTCATCCCTTTATCTCCCTCGTATGCATCCCCGGTCCACGCTCTAGAGCGTATTTACAAATTCATTTCCGCAATTTTCCAACACGCTCTACCGCAGGAAATTATCGATAATCACATTTTCCGCTTCTTCCTCCGACATTCCGAAGGATTGCAGCTTCAGCAATTGCTCCGTGTTAATTCTTCCGATTGCCGCCTCATGGATAATTTGCGCATCAATATTACGTGCGTCAATTTCCGGTATGGAACAGACCTGCGCCCCGTCCATAATAATGGAATCGCACTGGATATGTGCCTTGCAGAGCGCATTTCCCACCGCATTCGGGTGGAACGTCTGCCTGGAAGTCCCTTTTGCCACCGAGCGGGAAACAATCTGTGCCGAACTGCCGTTCCCGTTCATCCGCACTTCCATGTTGGAAACCGCCGTCTGCCTGTCATGGGTCATCAGTTTCTCCACCACGTATAGCCTGCTGTCCGGTCCCATGTCCACATCCGTCCTGCGTTCCGTGGAATCCACCCCGCGGATCTGTACCGTATCCAACGTAAACACGGCGCCTTCTTCCAGGTAAATCTGCGTCACGGGATTCAGGACATTTTTCCCGGTTCCTTCCCCTTCACCGTAATGCTTTTCCTCATAAACCACTTTTGCGTGTTTTCCCACATGGAACGCGTGAATCCCGTCATGCCTTGTTTCATTACATCCACTGTTGTGGATGCCGCAGCCCGCCACAATCTTGATATCGGCGCCTTCCCCGATATAAAAATCATTGTATACCACATCCGTCATGCCGGAAGCGGATACCACCACGGGAATGTGTACCTGTTCGCCCCTGGCTTCCCCGCTGATATATACGTCGATTCCCTGCCGGTCTTCCTTCTTCCTGATTTTAATATATTCGCTGTCGCCATGGCAAAGCGCCTGCCCGTTATAACGGAGGTTATAAGCCCCCTCCTGCCGGAAGCCTTCCGTATCGATGGCATCCAGCACTTTATTGGTTATCGCATCCAGTTCCATACATCCTGCCTCCTTTCCGGTTCATACAGGAACACTCCCTGTCCTCATCAAATAACAGCGGCAGGATTTCTTCCGCGCTGCCGCATTGGTTCACCGTCCCGTCCTTTATGATTAAAATGCGGTCCGCCATACGGATGATTTTCTCCTGATGGGAAATTAACAGCAGTGTTTCCTGCTTCTTTTGGTGGATTTTCTCAAACTCCTTTACCAGCATGGAAAAACTCCATAAATCGATTCCCGCCTCCGGTTCATCAAAAATGCAGACCTTATGGCTTTTTGCCAGCACCGTGGCAATCTCCACCCTTTTACGTTCCCCGCCGGAAAGCGTGGCATCCACTTCCCTGTCCAGGTATTCCCTTGCACACATACCGACATTGCTCAACAGATCGCAGCAGACATATTCCGGCAGTTCCTTTCCTGCCGCAAGGTTTAACAGCCTTCTTATGGTCATTCCTTTAAATATGGGCGGCTGTTGGAACGCATAACCGATTCCCGCCTTCGCCCGTTCATCGATTCCCAGCCCTTTGATATCCCGCCCGTCCAATAGGATTTCCCCGTCCGTGACATCCAAAACCCCCATCAGGAGTTTCGCCACCGTGGACTTACCTCCGCCGTTCGGTCCGGTAATAACAAGCATCTCACCGTCACCCACGGTGAAATTGACGTCCTTCACTATGGTAACTTTCTCCCCGTTTTCCACGACCTCATAGGTCAGATTACGCACCTCAAGCATGTTGTATCCTCTTTTCTTAACCCAACTTTTATTCCCGTTTCCGTTCCGGGTTTTCTTCCATGATTCCTATATTTTCACCTGAACCGCTATTTATCTTTACCATTACCGCTGTTAATTATATCGTTTCTTGTTTCTTCCTGCAATATCTATTGCGCCACATGATTCATTAAATTTTTATGACTGCCGCCAAGCCGCGGCCATATTTGAGTTTTTTTCCGAAATGGATTATAATAGCAGATAGCATATGGAATTTACAGGGAGGAAACAGAAACAATGGAGCATAAACAAAAAGTAGAAAAGAAACATACAAAAAAACACACAAAAAGAAAAACGATACTGCTTGTCACCGCCTGCCTGTTCGGGGCTTTTTTTCTTGTGCTGATGCCTGCCATGACCGTCCTCGTCTATCAGGATAATTTCGGCTCAAGGTTTGAAACCGCCGACTGGACGGCTTATTCCGTGAACGAATTTAACGGTCTGCAGGTTAAGGAATGCACCTTTCCGTCCAACCGCGGACAGCTTCTTGCCGGTTACCACTATGCAAAAGAAAACCAGGAAGTAAAAGGCGTTCTCGTAATCGCCCATGGTTTCGGGGGCGGCGGGCATAATACCTATATGGATATCGCCGATTATTTTACTTCCAACGGTTATCTCGTTTTTGCTTATGATGCAACCGGAAATGATAAAAGCGAAGGCAAATCCGTGGAAGGTCTGCCGCAGGGTGTCATCGACCTGGATTTCGCTTTGCGCTATGTAAAGCAGTCGGAGGAATACCGCGGCTTGCCCATCGTATTATTCGGACATAGCTGGGGAGGCTATTGTGCCGGCAGCGTGTTAAACTGCCATCCGGATATCAAGGCCGCAGTCCTTGTGGCCGGTTTTGACCGTTCCACCGATTTATTTGAACAGCAGGGCGCATCCATGATCGGTTCCGGCATCAAACTGTTCATGCCTTACGTTTCCCTGTATGAACGGATAAAGTTTGGGGAATATGCCGCTTACAGTGCAAGCGGAGGCTTTGCCGGGTCCGCTGCCGGAATCATGGTTCTGCACAGCAAAGACGATACGATGGTCCTTCCGGAAAACGGCTATGAAAAATTTTACGGAAAGTACCATGACGACCCCCGTTTCCTCTTTATGGAATACGAAGACCGGGGACACAACGACATCTATTATTCGGAAGCATCCAGGCATTATAAAGAACAGATAAACGAAAGTTATACTTCCTATTTGGAAACCAACGGTTTGGAAAACACGCCGGAAATAAAGGCGGAATTCATGAAAAAAAACCGTGACAAAAGTAAATGCTATGAATTTGATGAGCAATTGATGCGGCGGATTTTGGAATTTTACGATACATATTTATAAATTATAAGGACAACTGCATTTGGGCTGTCACCCCTTGATTATTGATTACAAAAAAGAACCGATAACCGCATTTTTTATTTTTGCGTGTTATCGGCTCTGCGTCTGTGCGTCCGGCTCTTTGATAACTGAAATATTA
>CANTGP010000171.1 GCA_947653315.1 uncultured Lachnospiraceae bacterium | reverse complement strand
GACAAACGGTTTTCAAGACCGCCTCGTTATGACCACTTCGATACCTCTCCATGTCCATACGCCGTACCCGGCGTCTGCATTTCAAAAGTCCTCCTGCCCAAAAGTCTTTCCGACTTTGATCAAACCAAAACCCGTAATCCAAAAGCAGATTTTGTTTTCATCAGCAGCGCAAGAATCATTCTAGCAAAAAACTTTTCCAGTGTCAACAACTTTTTCCAAATTTTTTTATATTTTTTTCTTTTCCCGTAAAACCGGGCATTTCCCACTGCTACGTTTCCCGGTTCAGAAAGCATTCCGCCACCTGTAAATCCTCCGGTGTGGTAATTTTTATATTTTGGTAACTGCCTTCCACCAATTTCACTTTGTGCTCCGTAAACGTCTCCACCACCATGGCATCGTCCGTAATACGGAGGTTTTGCGGTAACGCTTTCCGCTCCCTTTCCGTTTCCGATTCCATCAGTGCCCCGTAAGCGCTGCGGATCAGTCCTGCGGAAAAAACCTGGGGCGTTTGGACCATCCATACGTCATCCCGTTTCGGCGTGGAAGCCGCAAACCTGTCTGTATCCGCAATCTTAACCGTATCTTTCACCGGCATTCCCACCACGCAGGCGTCATATTCCCTGACGCACGCATAAGCGCGCCCCAGGATTTCCTCTGTCACAAAAGGTCTTGCACCGTCATGGATGAAAATATAGCCGCATTCCCCCGCAGCCTGCAGTCCCGCCCATACGGAATGGTAACGTTCCTTTCCTCCCGCCACCACACGGGACACTTTACGGAAACCGAACCGCTCCACGATTTCCTTTTTGCAGTATTCCACCTCATCCGCCACCAATACCACCCGCTCCACGAAACTTTCCTGGAAGGCTTTTAAAGCATAATATAGTACCGGCTTTCCTCCCAGGGGAAGATATTGCTTTGGCACGTTGCTGTTCATCCTCGCACCCCGTCCCGCAGCAAGCACAATTGCCACACATGATTCCTCTCCCCGGAAAGTTTTGCCGTTTTGCTCCGGATTCCCGTCCATCTTCCTCCATGCCCCCTGTCCTTTTTGTCCTTACCCCTATAACCGTTCCCCCAATTTCAGATTGGGAACGGCGTTTAAGTCATAGCCGTGCCTGATTCCTTTTTTATACTCATAATATCCCGCCACCCCGATCATGGCGGCATTGTCCGTACAATAAATGGGGGAAGGATGGTAAAAAGCAATCCCGTTTTCTTTGCATGCCTGTTCCAACGCCCCGCGCAGCGCGGAATTGGAAGCCACACCCCCCGCTATGGCAAATTTGTCATATCCGTATTCCTTCACCGCCTCCATGGAATGGTCCACCAGGACATCCACCACCGCTTTTTGGAAAGATGCCGCCACATCGGCGGCGGATACCGTCTCCCCTTTCATTTTGCAGGAATTGAGGTAATTCAAAACCGCGGATTTCAAACCGCTGAAACTGAAATCATATACGGATTTTGCCACTTTTGCCCTCGGAAAAGGAATGGCATCCGGGTTGCCTTCTTTTGACACGCGGTCAATCTTCGGACCGCCCGGATAACCGAGCCCGATTGCCCTTGCCACCTTGTCAAATGCTTCCCCCGCCGCATCGTCCCTCGTGCGCCCTATGATTTCATATTCCCCGTAGTCTTTTACCACCACCAAATGGGAATGCCCGCCCGATACGACCAAACATAGGAAAGGCGGCTCCAAATCTTTGTTTTCTATAAAATTGGCACTGATATGCCCTTCAATATGGTGTACCCCCACCAAAGGGATTCCCGTGGCGAAACTGATGGCTTTGGCGGCGGATACTCCCACAAGAAGCGCGCCCACCAGTCCGGGACCGTAAGTTACGGCCACCGCCGTAATATCCTTTAATGCCGTTTCCGCTTCCGCAAGCGCCTGTTCCACCACCTGGTTTATTTTCTCGATGTGCTTCCTGGAGGCAATTTCCGGCACCACGCCGCCGAATTCCGTATGCAGGGCAATCTGCGAATAGATTACGTTGGACAGCACCTCCCTGCCGTCCTTCACCACCGCCGCCGCCGTCTCGTCACAGGAACTTTCAATCGCTAATATCCTGATTTCTTCCGCGCCATTCATTCCGTCCACTTCATCCACCTTATCCATTCCATCCATGCCATTCCGTTTTCTTCATTCCATTTTATTTATTCCGTTTTCTTCATTCCGTCCGCTCTGTCCGCACTGCACATACCGTCTGCGCAACCGTCACTCCTTCACCAGTTCCCAGCCGTAAATCTTCCAATGCCCGTCGTCATCCTTGCGCATCAGGAACTTTTCGTTCGATGTCAGCATCTTCGTTCCCTGACGGATACTCAAAATGCCGTACAGGCTTGCCCATTCATAACCGTCCCTGCTAAAATATTCCACGTCCGTACTGGAAGATGTGGAATAACTGGAAATCTTCATATCCTGCTTGTTTAATTCCGCAATCTCACCGGCAAGGCTTAACAGGTAGACATCCTCTGTCTGGTTCGCCACAAATTCATCGTCATATAAAAGCTGTATCTGCATCGCCAGTTTCTCCAGTTCCTCGTCGGAATGGGGTTCGTTATACAGGCATTGGAGGATATCACAGTAATATTTCAGTACTTCCCTGGGCGACGGCGGATAATTGTTATCCAAATTCCGCAAAAGCACCTGCTGGGATTTCGTGACAGTTTCCGTTTGTTCCGTACCGTCCCCCTTCGTCCGGTTGGACAGGTAAAAGTAAAAACCCACCACCAGCGCGGCCAGGACACACCCGATTACAATCAATTTCAAAGGACTCTGACGTTCTTTCTTCATACAAACTCCCTCCTTCCGGCATCAATCTTCTTCAAACATAAGTTCCTCGCTTTTGCCGTCCTTACCGGCTTCCGCCTTCGGAAAGATTTTCCGCACGTCTTTCATAAAATCCTCCGCACGGACCAGGGATGGGCTGTAATGGGTCAGCCACAACTTCGATACGCCCGCCTTCTTCGCCAAATGCGCCGCTTCATAAAAAGTCATGTGCTTATATTCCTTTGCCTTCTCCTTTTTATCCGGCTCCCCATACATACCTTCACAGATAAAAAGGTCCGCGCCCGCAGCATTGCGGACAATGCTTTCGGTCGGCCTGGTATCGGTACAGTAAGTGAGCTTAATTCCCTTGCGCGCCGCGCCGAGCACCATGTCCGGCGTATATACCCTTCCTTCCAGCTCTATGGTTTCCCCTTTCTGCAGACGGTTCCAGTATTTCCTGTCCAGTCCGAGTTCCACCGCCTTTTCCACCTGGAATTTTCCGGTACGGTCTATGACTATGTTATATCCATAGCATACCACATTATGGTTCACACGGAAAGCGTCAATCCGGAATCCGTCAAAAGAAAAACTCTGCTCGTTTTCCGTAATTTCCATGCATTCAATCGGAAAAGGGAGTTCCGGTGCGATAACGCGCAGGGCGTTTACCACCCTTGTCAGTCCCTTCGGCCCCACTAAAAGAAGCGGCTCCGTCCGTTCCGCATTCCCCATGGTGAGAAGCATTCCGGGCAGTCCGCTGATATGGTCCGCATGGTAGTGGGTGAAGCAGATAATGTCAATGGGTTTCGGGCTCCAGCCCTTTTCCTTCATGGCAATCTGCGTCCCCTCCCCGCAGTCGATTAAAATACTTTTTCCGTTGTACCTCGCCATCAGGGAAGTCAGCCAGCGGTAAGGCAGCGGCATCATTCCCCCTGTTCCGAGTAAACATACATCTAACATATGCCTCCTATCCGGCGCATGGAACGAAACCCGGTACGGGGTTTTTGCGCCTGCACTTTGCCGTTCCGGCCGGCGGAGGCTTATAAAAGTTCCTTTACCTCGCTGTTTTCCACCGGTATCCGGAATCTGGCAACCATTTTTTCATAACAGTCCTCACATAAATCAAACCTGTGGTTCTGTCCGTCTTTCCTGCTGAAATAACCGAAGGTGGCATCCACCTCCAAACAGCCTTCTTTTAAAATCCCATTTTCTACCAATAATTTTTTTCCGCAGTAATTACAAATTACGGAATCAAGTTCCATTTTATTTTCATCCAGATATTTCCGCATAGTCTCATCCTCCCTAGATGTCCAATGTGCTGCTATATCTGTCATTATACACGAGCTTTTCCGACAAAAACAGTGGTAATTCCTGTTACTTTGCCACCGTGCAAAACATAGTCAGGGCACTTCCCGGCGTCTCCACATAATCAGCGCGTCTTCCTTTGGCTTCGCATAAAAATCCCTGCGCACGCCTTCCCTCCGGAAACCGTACTTTTCGTAAAGCGCGATTGCCGCACGGTTTCCACTCCTTACTTCCAGCGTAAAATCCCGGATTCCAAGCCGTTCCCCTTCCGCCAGGACCTTTTCCAACAGCATCCCTGCCACCCCCATGCGGCGGAATGCACCTGCAACCGCCACATTCGTGATTTCCCCTTCCCCTGCAAGGTTGCGCAGTCCGCAGATTCCGATAACCTGCCCGTCTTCCCGTAAAGGCGCTTCCGCCACATAATAATACGCATAACCACACCGGAGCGTATCCAAAAAAGCCTGCTCCGTCCAAGGCTCCGAAAAATTTTCCGCTTCAAGAAGGGCTGCCGCCCTGCCGTCCCGTTCTTCCATCCGCCTGACCGTTATCATGTTTCCTCCCGCCGCGCTGCCATATTCCGCTCGTCGCGCTCCCGTTCCGCCTGTGACGGTCTAAGGTAAACGGGGGCATGTTCCGCCGCCGGAACCGTGATCCCTTTTTTGAAATAAATACCTGCCAGGGCTGCAACGGATGCCGCCCTCTGCCGGTTCATGTGGGCGGGGGCAAAACTGTATTCCACACGCATAAGCTCCGCCAACCGCTGCCGGTACACGGGTACCCCGTCTCCTAAAAATATGACCCTCCGCCCCAAATCATTCAGCTTTCCGGCAATTTCCCCCACTGCCACCGCACACTGCGGTTCTACCGTCCGTATGGAATAGCCCGCAGGAACATCTTCCGCATCCTCCCCGGCTTCTTTCACAAATTCATAAATGCCGGTATAAACCTGCCCCCGTCTGGCATCCATCATGGGGCATATGTAATCCGCCGCCCCGTACAGGTTATAGGCAAGTCCTTCCAGTGTCGGGACTTCCACTATGGGAATCCCAAGCGCAAGTCCGAGTCCTTTTGCCGTGGCGGAACCGATCCTAAGCCCGGTGAAAGAGCCGGGTCCCGCCGCCAAAGCCACCGCATCCACGGACGTCATATCCAGCTCCGTCATGTCCCGGATTTCCCCGAGCATCGGCAAAAGAGTCTGTGAATGCGTTTTCTTATATTGTATGTCATATTCCGCAATCAGAAGGTCATCCTCGGCAAGCGCCACGGATGCTACCAAACCGGAACTGTCCAATGCCAGGATTTTCATCTTTTTCCACCATGCCCCTTCTTCCTTAAACTCTCCGGCGTTCCTCCATGCTGATTTTCCTGAAATCCGTCCCTTTGTCCAAATCCTTGGAAATCGTAATCCGGCAGTAACGTTCCGGCAGGATGTCTTCAATTAAATCCGCCCATTCAATCATGCAGACACCGTCTCCGTAAAAATATTCCTCATAACCGATCTCGTCCATCTCCTCCACATCGCCGATACGGTATACGTCAAAATGATAAAAAGGGAGCCTCCCTTCCCCATACACCTGCAAAATCGTAAAAGTAGGGCTGTTTACCGTATCTTCTATGCCGAGTCCCTTTGCCACCCCCTGTGTGAATACCGTTTTCCCCACGCCCAAATCGCCAACCAGGGTATAGACCTCACCGGCAGATGCCTGCTCCCCAATCCTGCGTCCCAGGGCAAACGTTTCTTCCGCGCTGCCCGTTTCCACTGTTTCCATTTTTTTTACCGTCATATCCTTACCCCCGTATCTTTACTTTGGCAGGCGGCATATGGGTGGAAATCATCTGTATGACCTGCGGCGCCAGCTCCCCAAGATCCTGTTTCGGAAAAATGGAAGCGCTGACTTTGGACGTATACAAAATCAGGCTCCTTTGGGTGGAAACCGCCTTATGCATGTCTTCCCATTTCTGCATCTGCACCTCCCCGCCCTGGGATACTTCCACGCCTTCTTCCGTCAGGCGGTAGTGCAGCGGTTCCTTAAATGCCGGCGTATTCACCATTTGCTGTTTCGAGCGGATGAAAAGCGTCCATGGCAGATAAAGCAGGATAACCGCCCCCGCAAGCAGGAAAATCACCCCTCCCTGCGAAAAATAATAAACCAGCATCAATGCCCCCGCCACGGTCCCAAGCAGTCCTGACGCACTGTAATAAGTATGCCTCAACATATAATCATATAAAATATTTGCCGTTATCCTGACGTCAAATTCCAAATCCATGGCTATGATGCTCCTTTGCAAATTCTCTTTCATCACTAAATCCATTTAATCCAAATCAACTGCTCCTTAATATTATACTGAAATTCCATTAAAGTGCAAGTAGAAATCAAATGTTCCGGCTGCCCGGTAGTAACAGTTCAGCCTGAATGTTGTGTGGTGGGGGCGGACGCCCGTGCGTGGTTTTTTTAGTGGCAGGGAGCAGCACAACTGCCTGTCCCGGTTTTCCATGCACTTTTTTCGGCTGGAGGTTTCTAAGCAGAATGGCATTGGTCCTCACAGGCTGCGGTCGTCCTCAAGCGGCATCCATGCCGCCTCGGACTGAAATGGGCATCCATGCC
>CANTGP010000170.1 GCA_947653315.1 uncultured Lachnospiraceae bacterium | reverse complement strand
AATTCGTGAGGACTCCATACACCGCTAACAACGATCTCTGTGTCGACCGTTCCGTCTCTGCTCCTCGGTCTCCACATATTCCGCAATCACTTCGTAATGCAGTGACAGCGCCATTTGGTGGATACCTGCAATGATGTTCCGGGACCGTTCGTTTTCCGCCACCTGCTTTACAAGGCTTCCGTCCAGTTTCACCGCTTCAAATTCATTGGACTGCAGATATTGCATGGAACTGTGCCCCATGCCGAAGTCATCCATGTGAAAAACGATTCCCGCCCGTTTTAACCTCGCCATCCGCTCCGGTACCGCGCCGGACGTGGACAATGCCATCTGTTCCGTGATTTCCAGGCACAGAATGCAGTCCCCGAAATCATATTTTTCCAGGATTGCCTCTACCCTTTCACAAAAAGTCTCCGATTCCATTTGGGCAGGCAGGATATTCACCGCCATATGCATCAGATTCCGCTTTTTCGCCAGGTATTCCAAATCCTGCGCCGCTTTTTCAATCAACGTAATGCCGAAATCATCCAGCATGTCGTTCTGTCTTGCCAGTTCGATGACCATGGGCGGGTATAAAAATCCCGCAACCGGGTGTTTCCACCTTAACAGCGCCTCCACTCCGTAAACGGAATTTTGATTCGTAATCTGCGGCTGGTAATAAGTCCAAATTTCCCCGTTGTCGATGGCCTCCCGCAAATCGCGCATCAGCGTCCTGGCGCACTCCCGCTTTTCCTTCGGTCCTTTCCGGAAATTAATGGTTTCCCCACGTTCCTCACAGGCAATCATCTCATCGCGCAGCTTTTCAATGCCCTGCCTGAGCGTCTTCTCGCTGCGCTCCTCGGACAATTTGAGAAACGGCATGTAAATCATGGTTCCCATCACCAAAAGGACTGCCTGGAGGATACTGCCCGCAATGCTTCCGGTACAGAGATAACCGCTGAAAAGCACCGGCGTCGTCCACCCGACCTGTACCGACGCCACGGGAACCAACCCCAAATACATGCTGAGCCCGGCAACCAAAAGCTGCGCCAAAGGCACGAGCACAAAAGGAATAATCATAATGGGATTTAACACCACCGGCAGCCCGAACAGTACAATTTCGTTAATGTTAAAGACGGCGGGAAGAATGGCCGCTTTAAACAGGGTCCGGTCCTTTTTGTTGTTTCTTAATGCCAGCGCCGCCAGCAGGCAGAGCGTGGAACCGCTTCCACCCATTAACGTAAAGGCATCCAGGAACGTTTTCGTAAAAATGGGGACATTCCCTGCCGCCACACCCTCCGTCAGCGCCGCTTCAAATACTTCCGTGGACACGATATGGAGCATGTCGCTGCCATGAATCCCGAAAAACCACAAAATCTGTGAAAAGAAAATGTATACCGCAGCCCCGAACCCTCCGGTACCCACTGTTTCAAACAGCCTGACCAAAAGCCTGGAACCGAAATTATGCAGATTCGTTCCCACCCCCAGGAATGCCAGCACACAACGCAACATCGCCCACAGCAACACCACAAATACAATGGGCATAATGGCTTCCACCGTATTGCGGAAGTCCACATCCAGCCCCGTTTGGTATTTGTTCTTAATCCGCCGCCGATACCCTGCCCGTATCTTCCGGAATGCCGTACAGCTTAAGAGCGTAACCAAAATCCCCGTAAACAGCCATGTGGCGCCGAATACCGCATAGGAAGCGCCTTCGTCCCCTGCCTGCACAAAAACCATATAGGAAACAAAGCTGGTCAGCATGTAAAAGCCCGGTTCTTCCTCATCCGCCTGACAGGCATAACTGTAACTTACGGCCAATACCACGAACAGGGTTACGGAACCCATGGTCGCATTGTATACCCATAAAATAACCTGGTATACCGAGCCCTGTGCCACTTCCCGAATCCATGCCTGGTAACCTGCCACCGGAAAGGAAGTCATCAGCACGCAAAACGACCCGATGATGAAAAACGGGATGCACAGCAAAAGCCCCCTGCGCAGGGAAATGACAAAATCATTGTTTTCCATCCATGTTATGAAATTACTGCCTGTTTTTTTCTTCTGCCCTTTTTCCATGTTTACCATCCACTTATTCCGCTACGCACAACCGGTTCCTTTTGGGAACGTACTGCACGTGGGTATCAGGAATCCTTCCTCACAACGATATGATCCTTGTCTTTGTAAATACAGCCTGCCGGAACGTATCCCCGGACGGAAGACGTGGGGTATACGCTTGCCTTCTTCCCGATTACGGTACCGGGATTCAGCACGGAATTGCAGCCGACCTCCACTTCATCCCCCAGCATGGCGCCGAATTTCTTTAACCCCGTCTCCCTATGTTCTTCCCCTGCCCTGACCACTACCAGCGTCTTATCGCTCTTAACGTTGGAAGTAATGGAGCCTGCGCCCATATGCGCCTTATAGCCAAGAATACTGTCGCCCACGTAATTATAATGGGGAACCTGTACTTTATTGAACAGCACCACGTTTTTAAGCTCGGTGGAATTCCCCACCACCGCCCCTTTTCCCACAATGGCGTTTCCCCTGATAAACGCACAGTGGCGGATTTCCGCATCCTCGTCTATAATCGCAGGGCCGTTGATATATGCGCTGGGAAATACCTTCGCGCTTTTTGCCACCCAAACGTTCTCCCCACGTTTCTCATAAATGTCTTCCGGAAGGCGGTTCCCAAGCTCTATGATAAACGCGCTTATCTTCGGAAGCACCTCCCACGGAAATTCCACGCCGGAAAATAAGTCTGCCGCAATGGTTTCCTGCAGCGTGTACAAATTACTGATTTTCGTTTGTTCCATTTTCGATTCCATACTCTCATCCTCCTAAACAATTTATCGGTTTCTTTTTTCCTATTCTTGATTGTTTTTCCTGATTCCTATTCCTGATTGCTTTTTTATCCTGTCCTTTTCATTCTGTCTTTTTTTACTCCGTCATTTTTTATTCCATCATTTTTTATTCCATCATTTTTTATTCCGTCATTTTTTATTTCGTAATTTTTATTCCGTCTTTTTTTATTCCGTCATTTTCTGCCGCCTTTATAATTCTCCGCCGCATGGTCAAACTGCCGGAACAGAAATGTTTGGTTGCCCAACTGTTTTACAATGTTCGTCCTTCTGGTCACAAAATCGTCCAGCTTACGCATGTACTCGTCTTCGGTGATGCTGCCTTCCGCCACCAGGGTCAGTCCTTTCTCCCAGCTCGCGGTCAGCGCCGGGTCTAACAGCGGCTTTATGGCGCCTGCCACTACTTCGTAAACCATTTCCCCCATCAGGGTAGGCGTAATGACCTGCGTTTTCTTATTTAACGCCAGGTATTGGATGTTTACCAGTTTTTTCAGGATTTCCGCACGCGTGGCGGAAGTGCCGATACCGCTGCCCTTAATCTGCGCCCTTAGCTCGTCATCCTCGATGAACTGCCCCGCGTTCTCCATGGTCAGGATCATCGTTCCCGAATTATAGCGTTTGGGCGGCGTCGTCTCCCCTTCCCTGATATCCAGCCTTTTTAAAGCCAGCACATCCCCTTTCCTTAACCGCTGCACCATGGCAATGAATTCCGGGTCTTTCGTATCCGCAGTCCCTTCCTCCTGCCCCCCGCCGTTTTCCGCATTTTCCTTTTCTTCCGTACCCACTCTTTCCCCTGTCGTACTGCCCTGCGGCTTCTCCTCTTTTTTCTTTGCAAAGGAGTATTCCGTTACCTTTAAATACCCTTCCTGTACCGGTACCTTAAACCCTGCAAAAAATTTCTCGTCCTTCAGCGCCACCGTCAGGGATATTTTTTGGTATACCGCCGCCGGATAAAAAACAGCCAAAAACCGTCTGACGATAATCTCATATACCTTTGCCGATGTGGGGTTCAGCCCGCCCAAAGCGTTCAAACCCTGTCCGGTCGGTATGATGGCGTAGTGGTCGGTAATCTGTTTGTCATTGACATATCTGGTCTTTGCGATGTTTTTATGGAAACCGCCTGCCAGTATTTCCCCCGCAAAAACCGCTGCCGGCGCATATCCCCGCAGACCGCCGATATTTTTATGGATTTCCTTGGCAACCGCCGTGGACAGTACCCTCGCATCCGTCCTCGGATAGGTAGTCATTTTTTTCTCATACAATTCCTGCGCAATGCGCAGCGTTTCATCGGGACTGATTTTAAAATATTTGGAACAGTCGTTCTGCAGTTCCGCCAAATTATATAGAAGCGGCGGATTCTTTGCCTCCTTCTTCCGTTCCACGGCTTCCAGCACGGGAGACGCCTGCGGATTTTCCGTCAAATGGGCAACCAGTTCTTCTGCCGTCTTCCGCTCCTTAAAACCGTTTTCCTTATAAAGAAGCGGCGACTGGTAATACTTCGTCCCCTCCACCGCCTTCCACTCGCAGTCAAACACCTTCCCTTCCGACTCCACACCTGCCACCAGGCGGTAAAAAGGCGTTTTCACGAATTCACGGATTTCCCTCTCTCGGTTTACCACCATCCCAAGCACACAGGTCATCACCCTGCCCACCGAAATGACGGCGCGGTCCGTCTTTAAATAGGCTTTGATGGAATTGCCGTATTTTAACGTAAGGACACGGGAAAAATTAATACCCATCAGATAATCTTCCTTTGCCCTTAGGTATGCCGCCGCACAAAGGTTATCATAGGCGGATAAATCCTTGGCCTCCCGTATCCCGCGCAGGATTTCCTCCTCCGTTTGGGAATCAATCCACACGCGTTTGCGCTGTTTTCCTTTCACATGCGCCTGCCGTTCCACCAAACGGTAGATATACTCTCCCTCCCTCCCGGAATCCGTGCACACATATATGGTATCCACGTCGGGACGGTTTAAGAGCCCGCTCACGGTTTGGAACTGTTTCTTCACGTTTTCAATCACTTCATACTTAAATTCCGACGGGATGAACGGAATCGTTTCCAATGACCAGCGTTTGAGCTTCTCGTCATACGCCTCCGGATAACTCATGGTCACCAAATGTCCCACACACCATGTAACAACGGCTTCCTGCGATTCCATGTAACCGTCCCGGCTGCTCATATTCAGTTTTAACGCTTTTGCAAATTCCCTTGCCACACTGGGCTTTTCCGCTATATATAAATTCTTTCCCATCCGTGCTCCGTTACTGCGTCCGGCCTTTCCCCGGCAGACGCATCCTTATCCCTCACAGTTTCCTGATATCCACAAGCGTCAGGTTCTCCTTCCCCTCCGCTTCCCAAACAATCCTCTCATCGAACAGTTCCGCATATAACCATATATCGTCGGCATGAAACCCGGCAGCCTGCGCCGTCTCCAGCAGTTTCCGGTAATCGGCATAAGCCATGCCCATGCGGCTTGCCATACAGAGTGCCAAAAGGGTATGTCCCTGCGTATCCTGCACCACAATGTCGATGTTTCCCTTTTTCCCGAACCAGCTTCCCATGCGCTCCGGCTGTAACGGAAACCGCCCTTCCCCGGCGCATCTTTCCATATGCTGCATACAAATCCGGCGGAATGCATCCTGTATGTACCGGTCCCGGTCCGGCAGGATGTAAGTATTGTAATAACGCTCCGGCGACATTTGGAACAGCCGGTCCGCCCCTCCGTACAGGTAAGTATAATAGAACCTCACATAATCATTGCTAATCCGGTACAGTCCCTTTTTCGCCCCGTCCTTTGTTCCGGCGGAATCCGGGCATTCATAGGAAAATACCTTTTCCACCAGGTTCATCCCGGTCAGGTTTCCGAGGTATACGCTTAACTTTGCGCGGGAAAAACCGGTATGGCGGTATAAATCATTGAGTTTTTCCTTCCCTGCGGCAAGCGATGCCAGTATCGTGTTATATACCGAAAGCTCCCTCAGTTCCTCCGCCATCAGGTATTCCGGCGCTTCGTGCAGCCGACCCGTCTTCGTCAGGATATTCCGGCAGACATTTTCTTTCACGGATAAGCGTCCGTCAAAACATTCCCACCAACCCGGCACTCCTCCGAGCATGGCGTATACTTCCATGCACTGGCGCACACCATAACCCGGAAAGTATTCCCGCAAACGGAAAAAATCCAACTCCTTAAACTTAAAGACGCCGGAAATTTCCCGTGCCGCATTCCCGATTTTGGAAACCATGGTATTTTCCACCCAACGGATGCAGGAACTTGTCAGCACCACCATGACCCCCTGCCTTCCCGCCGCCTGCGGCAGGGCAAACAATGCCTCCGTTACCGCTTCTCCCGTACGCACCATGCGCTGGAATTCTTCCACGACGATTACCGCCTTGTCTTTCCCGGAACCGGCCGCCCGTTTTGCCAAATCCTTAAGCGCCAAGAGATGTTCGTTCCCGGAACAAGCCCTTGCCATATGGTAATGACAGGGCTTGCCTCTTGTAAACTCACGTAAAACCGCAGTTTTTCCTATGTATTTCTGACCATAGAGTATCAAAAGACAGCTTCCCGCCTTCCCGTAATACCCTCTCAAACCATCCAGCTCCGCTGCCCGTCCCGTCAACATAAGTATCCCGCCCTAGGCTTCCTGCCGCAAGAGTTCTTCCACGTCCTTGGCGGGCATCGGCTTCCCAAGGAAATAACCCTGGATATTATCGCACTCGATGGATTTTAAATATTCAAACTGTTCCTGTGTCTCCACCCCTTCCGCCACCGTTTCATAACCTAATTTCTTCACCATGTAAATAATGGCTTCCGTAATGATTTTCGTGTTGGAATCCGAAATCACCGTATCAATAAAGGATTTATCGATTTTCAGCGT
>CANTGP010000169.1 GCA_947653315.1 uncultured Lachnospiraceae bacterium | reverse complement strand
CTCGCGCGCCGGGCACCCGCCAGCTTTGCCGGCATCTTCCTTGGGGTGCCCGTGTGCATAAAAATACGGCATAACCGGTCCTGACCAAGCCAGTCTCTCCTGACCCGTCCGCCGGTTACACCGTACCGCCTGACACAGTACTTTCCCAGTCCCGTATTCCTACTTTTTATTTTTCCGTCCGGCGCTGCCGTCCGTAT
Source organism: uncultured Lachnospiraceae bacterium (assembly GCA_947653315.1). Lineage (GTDB taxonomy): Bacteria > Bacillota > Clostridia > Lachnospirales > Lachnospiraceae > Kineothrix. The sequence goes on along the minus strand of CANTGP010000169.1, from coordinate 6,551 downwards.
CCTTCTTTACAATCTTCGTCCGCAGTACATACCACAGCGCTCCCGTAATGCACACGGAAGAATACGTACCGCATATGATACCCACCATCAAAGGCAGTGCAAACTCCCGGATACTGGTCACACCGAACACATAGAGGGATGCCACCATAAAGAACGTGGTCAGCGACGTAAAAATACTCCTCGACAGCGTTTGGCTGATACTCCGGTTCACCATTTCCTTCAAATCGTCCTTTTTGCCCATCAGCGCCATATTTTCACGGATACGGTCAAAAATAACAATCGTAGCATTAATGGAATACCCGACAATCGTCAGCATACATGCGATAAACGTACTGCTGACCGACACCCTTGCCACCGCATAAAAGGCAAGTACCACAAGCACGTCATGCACCAGGGCCGCCACTGCGCTGGCGCCGAACCGGATATCCTTAAACCGGAACCAAATATATACCAGCATACATGCCGTTGCAATTAAAATGGCGACAATGGCATCCGACTGCATTTCCTTACTGATGGTGGAACTGATGGTTTCCGCAATAATCTTTTCCGCGTCCACGGAGAAGTTGCTTACCATGGCGTCTTTAAACTGCTCCCTTTCCTCCACCGTCAGCGTCCTCGTCTTAAAGATTACCTCATTGGTTCCCGCAACCTTCTGCGTCTGCACGTTGCCGTCGCCCGTAACCGCCTCAATGTACGGAACCACCTTTGTATCGATATCCTCGATGGTCATATCCTCGTTAAACACCACATTGGTGGAAGTACCGCCCACAAATTCCAAACTGTAATTTAACGCGCTTCCTTTAGAAGACTTGTTCACTCCCATTACCGCGAAACCGCCCACGATGACCAACAGGGACAATGCAAAAAATACCGTTTTCCGGGAAAGGAAATCCGCCGTCTTTTTCTCTTTTCCGACGCCGTAAATTTTTTCGTCCTTAAGCCCTACCGCATACATAGCCTTTAAAAGCTGTTTCGTAATGACAAGCGCCGTAAACATGGATAAAACAATACCCAGCGCCAAAGTCTGCGCAAACCCCTTAACGGTTCCCGAACCTTTAAGTCCAAGCACCAAAGCGGCAATCAGGGTCGTAACATTCCCGTCCAAAATAGCGGAAAACGCTTTTTCAAAACCGGTCTTCACCGCCGACTGCACGCTCTTTCCCGTCGCCAGTTCTTCCCGGATTCTCGCAAAAATAATGACATTGGCATCCACCGCCATACCAATCGAAAGAATGATACCTGCAATTCCCGGCAGGGTCAGCGTAATTTCAAACAAATTTAACAAAATGACAATTAGCGCCGTATAGATACCCAGCGCAAAGCTGGCTGCCAGCCCCATCACATAATAAACCACAATCATAAAGACAACTACCAGCGCAAATCCTACCGCCGCCGCCTTTAAACTGGAAGCAATTGCCGTGGAACCGAGCTGTGCCCCTACCACATTGGAACGCAGTTCCTCCAGTTCCAGCCTAAGACCGCCGATACGGATGGTGGAGGCAAGCTGCTCCGCATCCTCAAAGGACTCCATACCGGTAATGACTGCCTGTCCGTCCGTAATTTCCGCCTGTACCCTTGGTGTACGAATCACCACATTATCATATACAATGGAAATAATGTCGTTGGTGGGATATGCCGCCCGCGTTGCCTCGGCAAATTTCTCCCTGCCCTCCTCCGTCATGGTCAGGGAAACCACGAACTCGCTGTTTCCCATTTGGTCCTGCTGGGTCGCTGCCCGCGCGTCCGCAATATCCGTCCCCGTCAGCACCACATTTTGGGAGGAATCCAAAAATACCAGCGAACCGGGTTTTCCCAATTCTTCCAAAATCGCATTGGCATCGGACACGCCCGGAATTTCAATGTTAATCCGGTCGGAACCTTCCTGGTATACCTGCGATTCATTACTGTAACCCTCCACACGCCTTTGCAGCTTGTATATGGTATCCGCCATATCCTCCGCGGACGGTTCTTCATCCCCCACCACCTGGTACGTGATGCTCACACCCCCGGCAAGGTCCAGTCCCAGCTTAATGCCGGATGCCGCCCCCGCCTTCTCGGTTCCGATTCCCTCCACGGCGGTATAGGCAAAACCGCCAAGAAGCAGAACCATCACCAACAGCGTTATGATTGCCTTGTTCTTCTTCATTTTGATAACCATACTCCTTTCCAAACTCTGCCAAACCGGTATCACATCCGTATTATTCCGGTTTTTCCTCCGCCAGCGCCGCCTTTATCATAATCGCACATTCTATGCGCTTCCTCTGCAATTCACAGCCTAAATCATAGGCATCGTTGATATTGCCGTGGAAATTATAGGAATTTGCCGCACATCCGCCGCTGCAGTAAAATTTTGCAAAACATTTCCTGCATTTTTCCTTTGCATACACATTGCATGACTTAAACTCATCCCGCAAATCCGTGCGCACCACACCTTCGTCCACGTTGCCCATCAGGAATTCTTCCTTCCCGACAAACTGGTGGCAGGGATAGAGATCCCCCCATGGCGTCACCGCCAGGTACTCCGTCCCGGAGCCGCAGCCCGACAGGCGTTTCGCCACACAGGGTCCGCCCTCCAAATCAATCATGAAATGGAAGAAATTCACCGGTCTTCCCGCCTTCCTCCGTTCCAGCAGTTCCGCCGCCAGCCTGTCATATTCCGCCAGCAGTTCCGGAAGGTCTTCCTCCCGCAGCGCATAATCGTCCGACGGCTCTGCCACTACCGGTTCCACCGATATCTGTTCAAAGCCCAAATCCGCCAAATGCGCCACGTCTTCCGCAAAATCCAAATTGTAACGGGTAAACGTCCCCCGCACATAATAATTCATTTGGTTACGGCTCTTAGCCAGCTTTTGGAACTTAGGGACGATTTCCCCGTAACTTCCCTGACCGCCCCTGTGGGGACGCATCCGGTCATGGACTTCCCTGCGCCCGTCGATACTAAGTACCACGTTCGCCATTTCCTTATTCGCAAACTCCATGACTTCGTCATCCAAAAGCACCCCGTTGGTCGTCAACGTAAAACGGAATTTCTTATGGTTCGGCTCCTCCAGGCTCCTGCCGTAAGCAACCAAATCTTTTACCACCTGCCAGTTCATTAACGGCTCCCCGCCAAAGAAATCCACTTCCAAATTGACCCGGTTTCCGGAATTTGCCACCAAAAAATCCAGCGCTTTTTTCCCCGTTTCCAGGCTCATGAGCGCCCGCCTGCCATGATACTCCCCTTCTTCCGCAAAACAGTATTTACAGGCAAGGTTACAGTCATGGGCAATATGAAGGCACAGCGCCTTCACCACGGTTTCCCTCTTTTTAAAATCACCGGTATACGTTTCGTAAATATCCGGTGCATACAGCATCCCTGCTTCTTTCAATTCCAGGATTTCTTCCAGCGCTTCCCTTACTTCTTCCCTCGGATACTTACGGAATACCAACGTTCCGTCCTTTTCATCTGCCCCCGCATTTTCCCCGTCACCGAAAATCCTGCGTTCCAATGCGCCGCATTCGGCGCTGCATCCTTCTTCCAGCAGCTTTTCCACGATTCCGACCAAACCGTAAACGATCTCATCCACCACATGTACCGAACCGCTGTTCACATCCAATACAATATGGTAACCGTTGTTTCTATATTGATGTACCACTTGTCCCAAATTCCTTTCCTACCCGTGTGGGCACCTGCCCGCTTTGCCGGCATCTTCCTTTGGGTGCCCCTGTCATCGAGTAGGGAAGACATCTTCCCTACTCGCGCGCCGGGCATCCGTCAGCTTTGCTGACATCTTTCATTTGGACGCCCGTGTGCATATAATAAGCAGCGACGTAAATCGCTGCTTACGAATTCCTTATTTCCGCCCTGTTATTTCACCTTTTCGCAGCTTTGGTTGCCTACGGTACAGGATGTCTTGCAGGCTGACTGACAGGAAGTCTGGCACTCGCCACATCCGCCCTTTTTCATGGACTCTTTATAATCTCTTGTGCTTAATGTCTTAATATGCTTCATCGCTAAGCCTCCTTACGTTCATAAACTTCTTGTAGTATAGCACAGTTTTTTCCATAGGAAAAGCATTTTTTTCACTTTTCGAAGGATTTGCCGTATTATGGCGTATGGCAAAGTCCGCGTCAGCTCACCATTCCCCCCAGCATCCCGCTTCCGGCGCATAAAAGGAATACCGTCACAAAATTATTCGCCACATCCTGCAGGCTTCGGTTCACCGCCAGGGAAACTGCCGCCAACACCATAAAATACAGAACCCCCATTAAAAGTCCCCATAGGAACCTCCGGCTCCCCGCACGTTTTCCCGCCATCATTCCCGACAGAAAAGTCACAATGACATAAATCGCGATAATACAGATATTCACGATATTTTCCTTAAGCCCGAAACGGTACAGCATAAGCGCCAGCAAAAGCAAAAGCCCTGCCGTCAACACATAGGAAACCAACAGACACTTCAGCATGAAAATCACGCCCTCGCCGCTTTTTATGGATTTTCCCCCTGCACCGTCTTCCCGGTTCCTTGTTCCCATCCTCCCTGTTCTTTCCATAGATGCACCTGCCCTTTTGGTATTTTCATATTTATATGTATATTCCGCAACTTGGCATAAATGCATCCGTTTTGTCCGTATCCTACCGGATCTGCGACCAGTCGGAAATACCGATTATTCCTTTGGCAAAATCCGTATACTTTCCATCCTCGTCCCTATCCATGTACTTATATACGTTATAGGTGAATTTATGGGAACCGTCCGCATGGTTGATGCCAAGGGCGAGCCCCTGGGCAATTTCCTCCACCGCATCCGTCTGTCTCGAAAACAGAATGGCATCGATATGACGGTTCGCTTCCGCCTTCTTATAAGCATACACAATGGCAGCGGCCTGCACATTCTCCCCCAGCGATGAGGTATACCCCAACTCGCTTAAAGAGATGGAACGGACTTCCCCGTCTTCCGTCAAAAATTCTTCCCGCTCCATATAATCCGTAACCACTTCAATATTTGCCATGGAAATCATGGGGGTATCCGCAGACTTCACTACGTATTTGCTGGAATTCCATGTATAAGGCGTGGTCAGCGGCACGTTGTAGGGATGATAGGCAAGTCCCCAGTCAATATTTCCCTCCCGCTTCATCTGCCGGTTGAATTCGTCCAGCATATCCCTGGCATCATAATCCGCATTCCCGCTTAAATTCCGGTCCCACTGCTGGTCTAAGGATATGTAGATTTGACTGTCGCCGTTGACACTCTTAATCGCGTTATAGAAAATCCGGTATGCCCTCGCATATTCTTCCACGTAAGTCTCCAGGCTGACATGCTCCATGTAATTCCACTCTTTCCTCGCATTGACCTCATTGCCGATAATCCAGTTGGACACAAGCCCCCTGCCGCCTTTCCCCGAATAACGCTCCGCCAGAAAAGACCCGATTGCCGCCAAATATTCGCAGCCCTCGTCATCCGTGGCATTAAACGCATAATAAGGCGCACTGCCGATGCCTGAGCGCGACAGCGGGTGTAAAAGCTGCGGATAGGCATGGGAAACATCGTTCAGCAAAATTGCCGTTACCTCGATTCCTTTTGCCGAAAGGGTGCCGAACACCAAGTCATATTCCGACATGACCTGTCCGTTAAAGGCATAACTCTTTCCGTTGTACTTATAATAAATCGTTTCATGGATGCCATCCGTGGAATGACCGAGAATCCTTGACACCGGAATATTGTATGCCGCATGTCTGACGCCTAAATCATCCAACTCCGGGGAGCGCAGTTTATTCGGATCCACGAGAAGCCCTTTCTTGGATACCGCCGTCTTCCTGCCGGACCGGTATTTTGCCGCCGCCTCCGGATTGGTAATATAACGGGGTGCGCTGACCGGCAGATATACGCCGTCCTTCTTCACCGCCACAACGAATTTATGGAAGATTCCTCCTTCCGTTCCCGCAAAATACCTTGGGATATGGAATTTTACCTGTTCCCCCTTACGGACCTCCTTTAACGGAATTATCTCCTCCGCAATTCCGTCCGCATGGGATTTTATGGCAAAAAGGTAATAATACTTATCGTCGCTTTCCAAAATCCCCTCAGCCGACGCGCTGACGACAATTCTGTTGATACCGGTATCCACCAGGCAGGAATCAATGGTCATGAAATCCCCCATGTTTTCCTCCGTCAGCTCCACGGTAGGAGGGCGCCTTTTTACCGCATCAAACACATTCCTGCCGGACGTAATGCCAAAGTCAAATGCCCTGTCCCTCTGCCTTGCCGCATCTTCCTCCGCTTCTGCTTCGGCACGTTCCCGCGCCTTGCGTTCCTCCTCGTTTTCCAGCCGGACGGCTTCCGCCACTTCCTGTCTGCGGTCAGAGACCGTCTTGGACGCCATGCACGCAATACCGGCCAAGAGAAAAAAGACGACGGCCGCTGCCGAAAATACCCGGACAAACCTTCTTTCCGTTATACCGATTCCGGCTGTTTTATCTTCTTTTTCTTTTATTTCTTCTTTTATTTCTTCTATTTCTTCTTTTATTTCTTCTATTTCTTCTTTTTTCCTCTTCCGAGTTTTTCTCTTGGTT
>CANTGP010000168.1 GCA_947653315.1 uncultured Lachnospiraceae bacterium | reverse complement strand
ATTTTAACATAATTATATTTTTTATACAATCTGTTTTTGGCTTTTGCGTCCTCCCGCACAAAACCAAAAAATACTAATGTTCTTCCGAAACAGAGCGCCGCGCCACCCCCACATACAATCCGACCGACACCGCCATCGTAACCACATCCGCCACTGCCTGCGCACAGATAATTCCATAATATCCTGCCGCGTATGCCAGCACCACAATACAGACGGCGAAAAAAACCCCCTGTCTTCCCAAAGACAATACCATCGCCGGACCCGCCTTTCCCATTGCCTGGAAAACGGTAACGAACACAAGCACCACCCCGGCAAAAGGCGCCGAAATAATCAGACAGCGGATCATCAGCCCACCGGCGCTTATGATATCCGCATCCTCCAAAAACGTCCCTACAATCTGCGGGGCAAAAAACGCCAATACCGATAATATAACAATGGAAAATACCGTCTCCACCATCAAATCAAACCGTATAATCCGTTTCAGGCGTTCCCGGTTCTTAGCCCCGTAATTATACCCGATAAGCGGCTGGGCGCCAAATGCAAATCCTACCATCACCAATGTCACAATCATATTCACTTTCATGGCGATTCCCATGGCGGCGACTTTATCCGCACCATAGGCAATCAGGTAACGGTTCGTCAGCGTAATGCTGAAACTCTGCATCAGGTTCGTCACGGAAGCCGGAATACCGATGAGCAAAATATCAAAGACTTCCTTCCTCCCCACTTTCGCTTCCCTTATGGAAACCGTCAGCTTTTTACTTTTTCTCCGTACAAAGTAAATCAGGATGGCATCCGTCAGCAGATTACCCAAAACGGTGGCAATGGCTGCCCCTCCGGCCCCCATTCCCAGCCCAAAGATAAAAACCGGATCCAGAATGATATTGGCAACCGAACCGGAAACCGTACCGATCATGGACTCCATTGCCATCCCCTCCGTCCGGATCATGTTTCCTAAATCCAGGGACACCATGACCGTCGGCGCCCCGATTGCCATATAGCGGTAATACTGCTCCGCATACCGGTATGTTTCCTCCGTTACGCCCAGCAGGCGCAAAATGGGACCCTGAAAAACCAGCAGAACGGCACTGACAAGCAGACCCCCGAAAAGCGCCCCGTAAAAACAGAACCCGCTCACATTCCTGCCGGTTTCCTCCCTCTTTTCCCCAAATAACCTGGAAACCGCCGAACTGCCGCCCAGTCCGAAAATATCCCCCAGCGCAATCAACAGGATAAAAACCGGCGCGCACAGGGATACCCCCGCAATCAAAGCCGTATTTTCCGTCCGCGCCACGAAATAGGTATCCACCATATTATAAACCAGGCTGACCACCATTCCGAGCACCACCGGTAAAGCCAGTTTAAAATAGGCTTTATGCACCGGGGCTTTTTCAAATAAATCATTCGTCTTTTCCGCTGAATCTTTCAACATAAGAACCCCATTTCCGCGCACTTTCCGCGCTTCCGGATATAACCGATACCAAATACCGGACGGACTTACCCCACACTCTCCATCCGCTCAAAGTTTAGCGCCGCAAGAATCATCATGGCAGCCGTCATGACCCCCACCACCGCAATCAGCACTGCCAATCCCGCCTCCAGCGAAATCAGCATGGTACCTGCCACCGCACCCATTACACCGAATGCAATGACAATCCCTTCAAAAAACAGCCGGGCAAACTGTTTCCCCACATTTCCCAGCAAATTGCCCAAAAATGCCTCCAGCATAACTTCCGCATAGAGCTTACAAGCCTGCAGGCAGATATAAGCCGCAATAATCAGTATCATTTGGAAAAACGGAATCCCCATCACAATACCCGCAGGCAGCGTCAGCAGACAGCCGTCCACCAGCGCCCGGATATGCTCCATCAACGTCGCATACCACAGTTTGCGGAACGCGCTGTCAGGAATCAGGAATGTGTAAGGCTTTGCCAGTTCTTTCCCCCATTTTCCCGCATAGCTGGCGAAAATAAAAGTCAGGTACGCCATCACGCCGAGAATGATAAAAGGCGCTTTTTCCCCAAAATCCTCCCGGTATGCAAACAGTGCCATACCGATGCCAAGTACGAGGCATACCAACGTATAAAACCCGAAGATAAAGAACCGGTTCTTCTTATATTCCAAAAGCTGCCGGTAAAACAACGCCTTCGCATAACTTCCCCGGTAAGTCACTTCCGCTTTCCCGTATTTCTTCCTCCATCCGACAACCGCCACTTCCCCCCGTTTCCCTTTCTGCCTTGCTTCCTCATAGTCCTCTGCAAACTTAATGGCATCCTCATAATATTCCCCCGTACACTTCATACGTACCGCCATAAAAAGCAGCACGGCAACGGATATAAAATACAGCGCCGAACATACCACGTTTACCGTAGTGGGACCCATGAAAAACAGATGCAGGAACGCTATATACCATCCGATCACAGGCACCATTTGGATAGCGGACCCATGCACGTATCCTGCCACCGCCGACATCCCCGCACCTTCCTTCAAGTATACCGCAACCCCGACCAGCACAAAAAGTCCCACGACCGCATACATCAACAACTGAAAACGGAACATCTGCTTCCTGTCAAACTTTTCGTTTCCATAACAAAGAATCATCAGGGAGCCTTCCAACAGATTTTCCGCCACACTGGAAAACAGGAAATACACTGCCATCTTCCAAACCGGCATGGAAAACCATATCACGCCTCCCACCGTCATCACCCCGCTCACTAACAGCCCAAGGAGAACCCCCCGGACATGGGCATACAGCAGGACGCTTTTCGGATTTACCGGCGCCGGAAACAGGAAATGAATATCCGACTGCCGGAACACCAGTCCTTTCCTTTTGGAATAAGAAACTAAATTCGACGGAAGAAAGAAAAACGTAATTACCGTCAGTACCGCCGTCAGGGCAGAAGCCCTGTCAATCCCGAAGGAATCAAATAAACCGTCAAACCCTTCCCCGAACGATGTAAAAAGGAATCCGAAATACCAAACGATAAACAGAAGGTAAATATAAGTAACCGGTTTACGGAGCGCCTTTTTTACACGGTTTTTCAGGGTTTTCCGGTAAAGGTAAAAAAGCGCCCGGACGCTGCCTGTTTGTATTCCCATCGTTACGCCCCCTCCCCTGTCCGTTCCTCTTTTCCGTGCTCCCCTTCCGTCACATGGAAAAACAAATCTTCCAAATCTTCCTCTTTTACTTCGCTCTTACGGTAACTCGCCACAATATGCCCTTTTTCCATGACAAACATAATGTCCCACAAATCCTTAACCATTTCCAGCATATGGGTGCTGATTAAAACGGTAACGCCCGCTTCCTTCAATTCCAATATGACCTGTTTCAGCTCCTTAATCGCCGCAGGATCCAGCCCCACCATCGGCTCATCCAGCAAAATAACCTGCGGACGGATGATAAGCGCACAACAAATGCTGACCTTCTGCATCATCCCTTTGGAAAGCTCGTCGCCCAGCTTATCCTGTTTATCCAGCAGTTCAAACCGTTCCAAAAGTCTCCTGACCTCATCCTCCCCCGCCTGCACATGATAGGCATGAATAATGAAATCAATGTGTTCTCTTACCGTCAGCGCCTCGTACATCGCCGGAAGCTCCGGTACATAGGCAAATATTTTCTTTGCCTCCGTACTGCGCGAATCCTTTCCGTTAATGAAAATCTTTCCTTTATAACGCAAAAGCCCTGCAATACTTTTTATTACCGTGGACTTTCCCGCGCCGTTAGGACCGAGCAGGATACCGATTTCCCCGCTTCCCACGGCAAAGCCCACATCATCCGCCGCTTTGTATTTCCCGTATTCTTTTGTTAAATTTCTGATATCCAGCATTTTCTTACCCTTTCCTTCTGCTTTTTTCCATACTCCCCGTTCTTCTGAACGATGTTCCCCTGAACAATGTTCCTCTGAACAATAAAATATTAGTCTTGACAGGAACCGTTGTCAATCGGTAATTCCTTTTCACACAATTTTCACAATTTTTATTAGCACTCTCTCTTGACGAGTGCTAATCCTATGTGCTATATTACATATAGAACAAATAAACCAACAAAACATCCACGAAGCTAACGGAAACAGGAATCACGCATAAAAAATCCAAACCTGCGGATAATGTGGAAAGAACCTGCAGGAAAACCGCAACGCGGAATGGAACATAAAGGAGGAATCGTTATGTTAGTACCCAGTATTTTAGGAAAAGATATGTTTGATGAGTTTTTTGGATTTCCGTTTTATGACGATAAGGAATTTAAGAAAATGGAAAAGAAATTGTACGGACACAGGGAAAAGAACCTGATGAAAACCGACGTCAAAGAGAGTGCCGAAGGCTATGAGCTGGAAATGGATCTTCCCGGTTTCCAAAAAGAAGACGTCAAGGTTGCCCTGGAAAACGGTTATCTGACCATCAGCGCAGCCAAAGAATCCCGGCAGGATGACGAATCCGGCAAATACATCCGCAGGGAGCGCTACTCCGGTTCCTGTCAAAGAAGTTTCTATGTCGGGGAAGACATCGGACAGGAAGACATCAAAGGAGAATTTAAACATGGCATCCTGAAACTGTTCATTCCGAAAAAGGAACAGAAACCGGCAGTGGAGGAAAAGAAATATATCATGATTGAAGGTTAAGGCATGAATAAGGCATGAAATGAAATAGAATAGAAAGGGAAGGGAAGGGACACAACCCCTCCCCTTTTTTTGTCTCCGAACAATATCTGACTGCCGTTCATAAAATATATCTCCATTCATTAACCGATTAATCGTCCGTTTATTCTATATTTATAAAATTTTCATTTTTATTATTGATAAAATATAATTTTGTACTATAATTAGACTAGTATTGTTTAACAATTTATAGAAATTCACCAAAAATGAGGAGAGTGTGAAGATGGACAAAAAGGAGAATATTGAGAAAAAGCTAACCTATTCATTTTTCAGGGTGTCAACCATTACGGCAGCAGCGGCTCTATTGGCGCTCATTGCGCTTTTGGTCATTTCCAATAGATATTCCTATGCATTAACCAATTTCGGCTTTGCGCAGGGGGATATCGGAAAAGCGATGTTTGAATTTGCAGACATCCGCTCATCACTGCGCGCCGCCATCGGTTATGACGACGAGGACGCGATCGCCACCGTGGTAAAACAGCATGACGATAAGAAAGTAATTTTCGAACAGTGCTTTGCCCAGGTAGAAAAGACCATCGTATCGGAGGACGGAAGGGTAACATACGATGCCATCAAAGCAGAACTGGATGCTTATTGGAAACTGGATGCCGAGATTTTAGCCCTCGGGGCCACCACGGATACCGTAGCCGCCCAGCAGGCACAGGACATGGCGTTGAACCAACTGTCCGATGCTTACAACAGTATTTACAATAAATTGGAAGAACTTTTAAACGTAAAAGTAGAACAGGGAAACATTCTTTCCAAGACACTTATCATTACCGATTGGATACTTGCCGCACTCATCGTTCTGTCGATTATTGTGGCGATTATATTTTCCACTAAAATCGGCAAAAAAATTGCCCGGAAAATTTCCGTTCCTTTGGGCAAACTGGGAGAACGTCTTGAGACATTTGCCGTGGGCGACCTTTCTTCCCCCTTCCCCGTAATAGAAACAAAAGACGAAGTGGAGGACATGGGAAAGGATGCCACTTTCATGGCGGAAAACCTAAGCATGATCATAACCGATATCGGCAAAGTACTCGGGGAAATGGCAGGCGGAAATTATGCCGTTCATTCCGGCATTGCAGACCGTTATACCGGCGACTTTAAGAAAATGTACGAATCCATGCGCGGACTCCGGGATCAGATGACCGAAACCCTGTTATCCATCGGGGAAGCGTCCAGCCACGTATCCATCGGTTCGGGGGATTTGGCAAGCGCATCCCAGTGTTTGGCAGAAGGGGCCACGGAACAGGCGAGCGCGGTGGAAGAACTTCATGCAACCATTTCCGATATTACCGCAACCATGGAAAAAAGCGTTGAAAGTGCGGATGAATCTTACATAAAAGCACAGCAGTATGCCAGCCAGGCGGATAACAGCCGCGAGGAAATGAATACGATGATGACGGCAATGGAACGGATTAACGACGCTTCCACCAGAATCGGGGATATTATTTCCGAAATCGAATCCATTGCGGCACAAACCAACCTCTTATCCTTAAACGCTTCTATCGAGGCAGCAAGGGCCGGGGAATCGGGACGCGGTTTTGCGGTTGTGGCGGACCAAATCCGGGAACTGGCGGACCAAAGCGCAAAAGCAGCCGTGGATACCAGGGAATTAATCGAAAGCTCCATCAAGGAAGTTTCCGAAGGAAACAAAGCGGCAGAACGCGCATCCAATGCCATCGAATCCGTAGTGGACGGCATCAAACAGATTGCGGATTTCTCCAAGAACCTGAAAGTCATGGTGGAAGGTCAGACGGAAGCCATGCGTCAGGCGGAAATCGGCGTAAACCAGATTTCGGAAGTAGTCCAAAGCAATGCCGCAACTGCGGAAGAAGCGTCGGCAACCAGCGAGGAATTGTCCGCACAGGCAACCATACTGGACAATCTTGTGGGACAATTTGTATTGGAGAAAAACCGCCATTGACTTTCCGGCAAAAATTTTTTAATATAGTAGTACCTGACATGAAGATGCCGTTTTATGCAATCCGGATGAAAGGTGACAGCCTGATACTATGTTAGAGCATTTTGGATATTTCAAAGATACTCTGTATGCTGCACCTGGAATCCAGGTGCAGTTTTTATGCACACGGGCACCCCAAGGAAGATGCCAGCGAAGCTGGCGGG
>CANTGP010000167.1 GCA_947653315.1 uncultured Lachnospiraceae bacterium | reverse complement strand
AACCTACCACATCAATATCGTATAATCTGTAGGTTACTTTCTTCTTGCCGAAATAAACGTCAAACGTAACGTCCGTCTTGGTCAGCCAGGAACGCTCCTCAATCCAGTCATTCTTCTCCGCTTTCTGCAGTTTATCCTTAAATACCTGCTTAAACAGCCCGTAATGGTAATTTAACCCAATTCCTTCCCCCGGCAGTCCCAGCGTAGCGATGGAATCCAGGAAACATGCAGCCAGCCTTCCAAGCCCGCCGTTCCCCAGGGACGGTTCCGGCTCGATTTCCTCGATTTTTGCAAGGTCTTTGCCTTTTGCCGCAAGGATGGAAGCAATCTTATCGTATACGCCCAAATTAATCAGGTTGTTGGAAAGCAGCTTACCGATTAAGAACTCCGCGGAAATATAATAAATCTTCTTTTCCCCGTTAATCTGCTCCGAAACATTCATCAGTCTCTTGGTCAGTTCCAACACCGTGAAATACACTTCATGATCGCCCAAATCTTCCACTTTCTTTTGGAAAATATCCATGGCTACTTCGTCCAACTGCTGTTCCAGGTTCAGGACCAATACGTCGCGCTGCATGTTTGTTTGCTGTACCATACTTCTACCTCACTTTTTCTTTTTTTGTTTTTGTTTCTTGTTTTTGTTTCTTAATTACTGTTTCTTTGATTATTGCTTCTTTCTTAATTACAACTTCTTAAATTACTGGTTCTTAAATTACTGATTCTCTTTAATTCCTGCCTTTTTAATTCCTTCTGAAATTCCTTTTCCAAAATTTTTTTCCAAAAATTTCTTTTCCCAAAATTTCTTTTCCCAAAATTTCTTTTCCCAAATTTTCTTTCCCCTAAACTTCTTTTCTTCCATTTCCAGGTTTACGGGTTTACGGGTTTACAGGTTTACGGGTTTTCCTTTCTGCTTCTTTGTTCCCCGCTTCTTCGTTTCCCATTTCCACGTTTTCCGTTTTTTCCCTTATTTCTTTCCCTGTATATAAATTACCATAGGAAAACGTTTTCCGCAACTGTCAAATTATACATTTTTTTCTATTTATTTTGTGAAAAATTAACAGATAATATCCATATACTTCATCCTGACAATCTGATAATCCAACACATGGTTCCTGCCCTCGCCCCCTTCCATCAGCCGGTGCAGTTCCGCCACCGCCGCCGCGGAAACGCCCGCAAAATCCTGCCGGACCGTATTCATCTGCTTTCCCGCGTATCCCATTAACGTAATGCCGTCAAAACCGCAGACGGGACGGAAAATATCCATTTCCATCAACGCCCGCATCGCGCCGATTGCCATCAAATCGGAAGCACACACCACCGCATCCTTATTCTTTGCATTTTGGAACGTAATATTCCTTGCCCGCAGCTCGGAAAATTCCCCGTTGCGGACAAGCAGCTTCAATCCCATCTCCCGTGCCAGCCGCCGGATTCCCTTTAACCGTTCCTCACTCACGTACCCGTTCTTTTTTCCGGCGATATAAAGAATGCTCCTGCTCTTATTTTCCTCCACGGTCTTGCGCGCCACGTCATACTGCGCCTGTTCCTGGTTGACCCATACCGAGGAAGTGTTCCCGTTAAATACCGGGGCATCCACCACCACAGTCTTAAATACCTGGGATTCGATAATCTTATGCAGCACCTTATCCTCCTTGGACATCCCGTACAGGATGATTCCGTGGATGCTTTGGGAAAGCAGGTATCTGGTCACTTCCTCCGCCGACTTTCCTTCAAACATGGAAAAGAAAAACGTAATCACGTCCAGTCCGAGTTCCGTCGCCTTATGGATTCCCCCCGATAAATACTGCATGTCAATTTCATCGATTGCCTGCGTCTTCGTATTCATCTTAAGGATTAACGCCACCCGCCCCGACTGCTTCGAGGACAGCG
The DNA here is from genome assembly GCA_947653315.1 of uncultured Lachnospiraceae bacterium. Lineage (GTDB taxonomy): Bacteria > Bacillota > Clostridia > Lachnospirales > Lachnospiraceae > Kineothrix. The sequence continues at coordinate 4,910 of CANTGP010000167.1, read as the reverse complement.
CCGCCGCCACGGAATTCGGCACAAAATCCAGTTCCGCCACCGCCTGATTCACTTTTCTTTTTGTTTCCTCACTCACATTCGGATAATTATTCAGTACTTTGGAAACCGTGGAAATCGCAACCCCCGCGCGTTTCGCAACATCTTTAATCGATACCATGGACGGCACTTCCTTTGCTCATCTGCTTGCTTATTTCATCCTTTGCTCCCGTTTAAACCTTCCTGTTTTCCCAATAAGTGCGGATTAACTGTCCGGCCTCCGCACTTATGGCAGGCGGCACTTCCCCCGGACGGGCGAGGAAATACCCCTGGAGAAGATCCACGCCAAGTTCCAGCGATTTTTCCACTTCCGCCGCCGTCTCCAATCCCTCCATAATCACCATCATGTCCCGTTTATGCGCATATTCCACGATATTGGAAACCACCTGCTGCTTATTGGCGTCCTTATCGATATCCCGCACAATCGTGATATCCACCTTGACAAAATGGGGCTTTAATTCCAACAGGTTAATTTCGCTGTTATACCCGCTGCCGTAATCGTCCAGCGCGAACATGCCGGAAAAGCCTTCCACCTTTTTCTTCCCTTCCACCAGCTTCATGTCCAACTGCTCGGCTTCCGTAATCTCAATGACCACCTGCGGCTGTATTTTGGCAAAGCGCACATGGTACTCCCGTTCTTCTTCCTCCGTCATACGCTCATTGGCAATGGAATTGACAAACAGGTACGCCTGCTCCGAAACCTCGCCCCGCTCCAGCAGTCCCATATAGCAATCCCCGGAGCAAAACAGGGTCAGGTATTCCATTTCATGCATCCGCCCTTCTTCCCGCGCAAGGCGCAGCACCGTTTCCGGCGAACGAAGCGTGGGATAATCCGCCCGCATCAACGCCTCATACGCATAGGGCTCGCCCGTTACCGCATGGAAAATCGGCTGGAAATGGTAATTTATCTTCCGGCTTTCCAACATTTGGTTAAATTCTAACCTGCTTTGGTTTTGGAACATCTTCTCCCGGTAAGCCTCCGCGTCAAACTCCGCCAGCCTGCCTTTTTTGGAACGCTTCACCTGATACATGGCAAAATCCGAAAATTTCATTAAATCGGATAAATCCTCACTGTCCGCCGGATACCAAGCCACGCCGCCGGAAGCGCTCAGCCCCATGTTGCTCCCGTTGGGAAGAACGAATTCCACTTCCCCGATGGCACGGTACAGGTTCCTTATCTTTTCCCGGATTTCATCCTGATCCCCATAGCCGTAAAACAGCAGAAGAAACTCATCCCCGGAAATACGGGCGCAAATGGTATTGGAAGGCGTATTTTCCAAAAAACACCTGCCTGCGGTCTGAATATACAAATCCCCGAAATTATGCCCGAACTTGTCATTGGTCGTCTTTAAATTATCCAAATCAATCATCAAAAGCGCCGCCGTTTTCAACTGATCCGGCTTTAAGAACAGGGCGTCCGCCACCCGCCGGAACCCGCGCCGCGCATACAGCTTCGTCAGACCGTCGCAGTCCCTCTCCCGCTCCACACGCATCCGCTCCAGGGTGGAAGTCGTCACATCCTCCAGCAGACCCACATGACGCTTTCCTTCCCGCATTTCCTCAAAGCGCAGGTAACGCACCGCACCGTCCTGCAGCGGAACCTGGTAAACCACACTGCCGTCCCCGGATTCGTTATGCTCCAATCCCTGCATACTTTCCTTTTGAATCCGCCGGAATTCCCCCGCCTTAAGCGCGGCAATATCCACGCCTTCCCTGCCAAGCAGCGGGAAGAAATTGTCCGTCACAAAAACCCGCTCGCTTCCTTCCTTAATCTCGTACCCTGCCATATCCACGCTTGCCATGTCCATAATCTGTAAAAACCGCGTGGAGGAATCCGCCACTTCCCGCTGCAGCTCGGTGATGGCGCCGGAAAACTGGTCAATCTCCCGGATTCCCGTTTCGGGCAGCACCGGCCAGACGTTGCTCCGCTTCGCCTTCTCCACCTCCTGCGACAAGAACTGGATGGGTTTGGAAAGCCGGTAGCTGACCAAAAGAACCCCCACCAGCCCGATGGCAAGCGTCAGGACAAAAGCTGCCGACAGAATCGTCTGTATCTGCCGGGAAAAGGCAAACAGGTTCTCCCGTGCGCCGATTCCCAGCAGATACCATTTATCCGTATCAAAAGGAGCATTGTTGCTGTATACCACCAACGGCTTCACCGCCCCGTAATATTTCCCGCTGCCGTCCGCGGCTTCCCTGCTTTCCGCTTCCGTCAGGGCAAAAGAAAGTTCCTCCATCGTTTTCGCCGTCATGGATTCACTGGAAAACAGCACCGGGTTTAACCGGCACTCCCCCTTTTGCGCTACCGCCAGCAAATAGGAACCCCTTTCGTTCTCCATCAATTCGCTGCAGGGAAGCAAAGACTGCATATAATCCTCCAAAAGCTCCACGCCAAGTACGCCGTATATCCTTCCGTCCTCCAAAATAAGCGGCACCGAATAGGCAATGGCGCGGCGGTTATCCCCGGCCAGGCAATACGGTTCCGTCGTCCAATAGCCGTATTCCTCCGCATTCAGCCTTCCCCCGTCCGCGTGCGCCGCCTGAAACGGCTTTTGGAAAAAAGGCTGCTCCGTATCTTCTTTCGTAAATACCGGCTGCCACCCCGTATCCGTGGCAATCCGCCCCGAACGCACCACTTCCACGGGCGCACGCTCCGTCAAAATATCTTCGTTGCGCTGGGAAGGCGTGGAAGTCGGGTCCAAATCCCTTAAATAAATACCGGAAAGGGAATCCGGCTTCTCCCCCGGTCCGCAGGGATTCAGTACAAGGAAGATTCCGGATACCTGTTTGTTGTACATGGCATCAATCAGTTCCGGCCGGATTTCCCCAAGCAGCATCTCGCATGCCCCGGTGTTCTCCTTCAAATCCATCAGGGAAAAATCCCCCCGCGCCAGGTTTTTGTCCACAATGGCATTGATTTCTTCCGAAAGCAGGTTTAAATTGGACCAATTGCCAATCATATCGTTTACCAGGTAATTACCCCTGTTCTCCACCTGCTGTGCCAAAATATCCTGCGCATTTTGGTTCAGTTTTTCCATGACGCCGCCAAACACCAGACTCCCCGCCAACACGCACATTTCCACTGCCAGGATGCTTAACAGGGGCAGCACCATTACACGGAACACCGTCCTGTTCTTTTTAAAAGTATTTGGAGTTTTTGGAATCTTCCGACTGTTCTGCCTGATCTGACCGGACATGATAGCCTCCTTAGTTTTCAAAAGCCTGCAACCGGCTTAACGTTTCCTCATACCATGCGTCGAAATACTCATCGGATACAAAGTCCGCCACCGCTTCTTCCAGCCCCATTCCCGATGCCAGTTTGGAAACCACAGTTTCACGGTCCGCCGCCGCGCGGTCCGCCATGGCATATTCCAGTATGTTGCGCGCTTTTGTCCCGGTTTCAAACGCCTTTGTCGTATACATCCTGTTACCGTTTACCGTATCCACCGCAACGGAAAGCATCTTGTCCATATTGGCGCTGATTTCCGCCCCGCAATTCCGGATTGCCGCAATGTCATTCGCCGTCTTCGTCACCGGAAGATAGCCGGAATTGACGGAAAACTTCATATTGCGCTCATCCGCGGTAAACCATTTCAGAAATTCCACCGAAGCGTATACTTCCGCTTCGCTTCCCTTCGTCACCACCATTCCTGCACCCTGCTGCACGGCGTAATCCGCATCCTCCCCCGCGAATTTCGGGCAGGGAAGCACTTCCAGTTCAATGGGATAACTCTCCGTATCGCTGATATTGACCGCTTCCGGCAAAAACGAAATTCCCGATGAGGAACCGACGAAAGCGATAATATTTCCTGTCTTGATATCATCGCTGCGGAACCGTCCCGTTGCGGCAAAATACCCCTTTACAAAAGGCACATAATAAGCATCCCACAGGCTGCGCACGGTTTCCTTATCGAAATCCAGGGTCATTTTCCCTTCCGACACCCGGAAGACCTCCGTTCCCATCTGCCTGCTGCCAATCAGCATGTAATTCGCCATGGCATCCCTGCCAAACAACGCTTTCCCGTCATCCGGCACATCCGGCGTCTTGGCATCCGTCCATTCATAATAACGCTTTGCCGTTTCCACCAGGCCGTCCATATCCGCCAAATCCCCATAAGACGCCCCGGTTTCCGCCGCGAAGACATCCCAGTCCGTCTTGTTCAGCACGAGAATCTCCGTAGATTTTGCCGTAGGGAATATCTTCATCTCCCCGTTTCCGCTAAAATCCCCTTCCTTCGCATAGCTTTCTATGTAAGCGGCAATTTCATCTTCCGTCAGGTACTCCTTTAAATCCACCACCTGTCCCATTTGGTCCACCGCATACGCCGTATCCGCATATGCCGCAAAAATATTCGGGATTTCGTCCGCCCCCACTTCCCCTTTTACGGCGGCAAGCACATTTGTCTCCAAATCATTTACGGAACCCTGGCTGTAACCCTTTACGATGATACCTTTCTCTTTCCCCACCGTCTCGTTAAATTCCTCCACCAGCCCGTCAAATGCCGTGAGCTGGTCGCCGTTATAATAGGTCCATACATCGATGGTTACCGGATTTTTCGCGTCCAGCGGCGATGCCTTTCCGCATCCGGCAAACGCCATTCCAAAAGCACAGATTCCGCAAAATAATGCCATTTTCTTTCGCAACATAATAAACTCCCTTCGCCCGTATTTGCTTTCCTGCACGGACTGCTCCTGATTTTAAACATATTCTATGGTATTGTATCATAATTGCGCAATGGGTTCAACAAAATCTTCATGCGTCCGGCGCAAAAAAAGTAACGGTTCGCGGACGCACGGACGGGATTTTTTTGCGGGGCAACGGCAGCGGGATTGTCTGTCCCGGTTTTCCGTGCACTTTTTTCGGCTGGAGGTTT
>CANTGP010000166.1 GCA_947653315.1 uncultured Lachnospiraceae bacterium | reverse complement strand
GGGAAAAGGAGGAAGTGTATGGAATTATGTATGGAACATGTTTCAAAACAATTTAAGGATGTAACGGCAGTGGACGATATTTCCCTGCGCATTACGCCCGGCGTATGGGGATTGCTGGGGGCGAACGGGGCGGGAAAGACTACCCTGATGCGGATGATTGCGGGTATTATGAAACCGGATTCCGGGAAAATCCTGTATGACGGCATTCCGATTGGCGAACTGAAGGAAAGCTACCGGGACGTCTTCGGTTATCTGCCGCAGGAATTTGGATTTTATCCCGAATTTACGGTAAAAGATTATTTGGAATACGTGGCAGTGCTGAAAGGGCTTACGGAAAAGGATAGTAAACGCAGGATTAACGGCCTGCTGGAACAACTGACGTTATCCCATGTCAGGAACAAAAAAATCATGAAACTGTCCGGCGGTATGAAACGAAGGGTGGGAATTGCACAGGCATTGTTAAACGAGCCGGAAATTTTGGTTTTGGACGAACCCACCAGCGGGCTTGACCCCGGGGAACGGGTACGGTTCCGCAATCTGCTTTCGGAATTTGCCCATGACCGCATTGTCTTGATTTCAACACATATTGTTTCCGATGTGGAATACATCGCCACGCAGAATGCCGTTGTGAAAGGCGGAAAGCTGCTTGCCCAAGGAACCACGGGGGAACTGGTGAAAATGGTGGAAGGAAAGGTGTGGACCGCCCGTATCCCGATGGAGCGTCTGCCGGAATATGAGCGCCGGCTTCAGGTGGTAAATATCCGTAATGAAGATGACGGACAGATATCCGTCCGCTATCTTGCAAAGGAACCCTATACCGCCGGTTCGCTGCCTGCAGCGCCGCATTTAGAAGATTTGTATCTGTGGCTGTTTCCCGGGGAAACCGTTGAGAGGAGGTAAAAGACATGCGTTTGTTGAAACTGGAGATGAAAAGAATACTGAAAACCAGGATGACGGTTGTCCTGTTAATTGCCGCTTTCCTGCTTTCGTTTGTCATGGCGTGGCTGCCCACCACTTTTTCCTATAACAGCTATACGGATGCAGACGGAAACAAAGTGGAGTTAACCGGGCTGGCATCCATCCGATACGAAAAAGACTTGCAGGCGGATGCCGCAGGCATCGTTACTCCGGAGAAAGTGCGGCAGGCAGTGGAAAAATACCAGACGTGCCTGAAAAAATACGGTGTGGAAAATTCCTATGACCTGCCGGACGGCGTGTATGGGGAAGAAATCCTGCCATATGCTCCGCTGCTGCACGGCGTAAGGGAGGCATTTGCAGACCCGGATACGGGCGTGGCGCCTTCCTTGGCGGAAATTAACCCGGAAGAAATCGGGGATTTTTACGGCGTGTGCGGAAAACGGATCGTTTTCCTGATGAAACAGGAACAGGAAAAATATCCTGCCGCGCAAAATGCGGCGGTAAACCTCTATCAAAGGGTGGAAACGCCGTATCGGCTTTTTCCGGGATTCGACAGAGATTCCATGGATTACCAGGTACTCCTTTCCTTTTTGGCTGTGCTGTTTTGTACGGTAATCGCCGCCCCGGTTTTTGCTTCCGATTACCAAACGGGGGCGGATGATATCCTGCGCTGTACGAAATACGGAAAGAAAAAATTTGCCGTGGTAAAAATAGTATCCGCACTCTTGATTTGCGGAATGATGTTTGCGGTCTGCGCCGTGGTTTATATTGTGGTGACGGACAGCCTTTACGGCTGGGAATGTGCGGAAACTTCCATGCAAATGCTGTACTCTGTCGTAAACCTGCCAAACATGGACATCGGGCAGTTGCAGATTTTTGTTGCGGTTTCGGGATGGCTCTGCCTGCTGGCAACGGTATGTTTTACGCTTTTTCTCTCCACAAAGTGCAAAAATGTGGCGCTTTCCCTGTCCGTGGCGCTCCTGTTTGTGATTCTGCCCATGATTGTCTACATGGCTTTGCCTGCGGAAGCCGGTAAATGGATTTACGGTATTCTTCCGTCGGGGGGAGTGGGATTGCAGACGAATATCTTATATGCCGCCATTGATTTTACTTTTTGGAATATCGGGAATTTTGCGGTATGGCTGCCCCATGGAATGATTGCCGCATATTTGGTGGAAATCCCCCTGTTTGCATTTTTGGCGGTGGATTCCTATTCCAAACATACGGAGGGATGACGGTTTACGTATTAAACTGCGCATATTTCTTCGGCGATATCCCGACTGCCTTTGTAAATGCTTTCAGAAAATTGCTGTAATCGTTAAAACCGCATTTTTCACATGCTTCCGTCACCGAAAACCCTTCGTTTAAAAGCGCCTTTGCAATGGTAATCCGGCGTGCCGTGATGTATTTGTTGATGGTAGTGCCGGTGGTGGATTTGAAAATACGGCACAGGTAGGAGCTGCTTAAGTAAAAATGGGCCGATAAGGCATCCAAAGTCAGTTCTTCGGAAATGTGGCGGTTAATGTAGGTCAGGATATCGTCTACCTGGGCGTGGTTGGTGACGGGAATCTCCGCCGGTACGCTGTGGCCGTTTTGGTAAAAGGTTTTGTTTAAGAATACCATAAGCTCCGTAAAGGCGCACCGCTCCGTCAGGTCGCTGCCGAAACCGTTGGTATCCGTAATTTTGTGGATGAGGTAAATGAAGCGTTTGCTCATTTCCGCATCGAAATGGAGCTTATGGGGCACCCCGTCTTCGCGGTAGGTGAAACAATGGCTTAAATCCGTTTCCGTGGAAGAAAGCGACTGGAGGTAATCGGGGAAAATGGAAATTACGATTCTTTCATGCAGCCCGGTGTCCACCTGTGTCAGATAATGGCTTTCATACTGGTTAATGAAAAATATGTCGCCCGGCTCAATATCGTAAAAACGGTTATCGATTAAAAACTGTTTGCCGCCCGATATGGAATAGTAGATTTCATAACAGTCATGGATATGCATATCCATGGGTTTGTCGTCTTTGTACAGATGTGCAACCGCGAAATATTTGTTGTCGATACAGTACTGGGTTGCCAGACGGCACGATGTAAACTCTTTCATAAATCTACCATTTCCTTTCTTAAATCATCTTCAAAAACATTTAATTTACTGGTTATATTACCATAAAAGCGCTTACAATACAATGCCGTAAATACATTATATAACGTCTGTTCATAATTTGCAATATTTGTGAAAAAATAAAACAGGAATTGGAATAACTGATATGTTATGATATCATATAAAAGAAAGGGATTTCATAAAAATTTCCAAGAAGGATATTTCAGAAAGGAAGGGATGGCAAGTGGAACTTAGGACGGCAGCTTCACCCAGGGATGTGAAGCATTATACCACCGAGAGACTGAGGGAAGAATTTTTAATCCAGGGGTTATTTACGGCGGATGAGATCAAACTGGTATACAGCCATATCGACCGCATCATTACGGGGGCGGCGACACCGGTATCCAAGGCGCTTGTATTAACGACGGGCGACGAATTGCGTGCGGAATATTTCCTGCAGAGGCGGGAAATGGGCGTGATTAACATCGGCGGTGCAGGTATCGTTACCATTGACGGGAAGAAATACGACGTGGCGTTCAAGGAAGGGATGTACATCGGAATGGGTGCGAAGGATATCAGCTTTGAAAGCAAGGACGGCTCCAATCCGGCGAAGTTTTATATCAACAGCGCCCCGGCGCATAAGACGTATCCCACGGTCCTGATTAAACCGAACGGCACGCCGGAAGACGATGTGGTTATCGTGAAGGATGAGAATAAAGTGGAACTCGGTTCCCTGGAGGATGCAAACCACAGGGTCATCTGCAAGTACATCCTTCCGGGACAGGTGGAAAGCTGCCAGTTGGTGATGGGAATGACGAAACTGGAGCCGGGAAGCGTATGGAATACCATGCCCTGCCATACCCATGACAGACGTATGGAGGTATATCTTTATTTTGAAATGCCGGAGGATGCTTTCGTCATGCATTATATGGGGGAACCGGACGAAACAAGGCATATCGTGATGCGGAATGAGGAAGCGGTCATTTCACCGAGCTGGTCCATCCATTCGGGCTGTGGTTCCAGGGCTTATACCTTTATTTGGGGGATGGTCGGGGAGAACCAGGACTTTGACGACATGGACGGCGTGGCAATGAAGGATTTGATGTAGTTTTCAGTCAATAAAAAATGAAGCGTAAAAACAAAACAAAATGAGAAGGAGAAGGAACGATGAGCGATTTTATGAAGAAGTTTTCACTGGAAGGCAAAGTGGCATGGGTAACGGGGGCATCCTACGGAATCGGGTTTGCGATTGCGAGCGCATATGCGGAAGCCGGCGCAACCATCGTATTTAACGACATTAAGCAGGAATTGGTGGATAAGGGCATCGCTGCTTACGGGGAAAAAGGCATTAAGGCGCACGGTTATGTATGCGACGTAACCAATGAGGAACAGGTGCAGGCTACGGTGGCACAGATTGAGAAGGAAGTGGGCGTGGTTGACATCCTTGTAAACAATGCAGGGATTATCAAACGTATCCCCATGTGTGAAATGACGGCGGCAGAGTTCCGCCAGGTAATCGACGTTGACTTAAATGCACCGTTCATCGTATCCAAAGCGGTTATCCCCAGCATGATTAAAAAAGGCCACGGCAAGATTATTAACATCTGCTCCATGATGAGCGAGCTGGGACGTGAAACCGTATCCGCATATGCGGCGGCTAAGGGCGGTTTAAAGATGCTGACAAGGAACATCGCATCCGAATACGGCGAATTCAACATCCAGTGCAACGGCATCGGCCCCGGCTATATTGCAACACCCCAAACGGCTCCCCTTAGGGAAGTGCAGCCGGATGGCTCCAAACATCCTTTTGACCAGTTCATTATTGCGAAGACTCCGGCAGCACGTTGGGGTGAAACGGAAGATTTACAGGGACCTGCGGTATTCCTTGCTTCCGACGCTTCCGATTTCGTAAACGGACATGTTCTTTACGTGGACGGCGGTATCCTTGCTTATATCGGCAAACAGCCGCAGTAATTTAAGGAAAGAAGGATATACTATGAAAATAGCATTAATAAATGAAAACAGCCAGGCGGCAAAAAACGGGATGGTATGCGACACGCTGAAAAAAGTCGTGGAGCCCATGGGACATGAAGTATTTAATTACGGTATGTACAGTGCGGAGGATGAACACCAGCTTACGTATGTGCAGAACGGGATTCTTGCCGCAGTGCTTTTAAATTCCGGCGCGGCGGATTACGTGGTGACGGGATGCGGTACGGGGGAAGGCGCCATGCTGGCATGCAATGCGTTTCCCGGCGTACTCTGCGGCCACATCGTGGATCCTTCGGATGCTTATATGTTTGCGCAGATTAACGACGGCAATGCCATCGCGCTTCCTTTTGCAAAAGGATTCGGATGGGGCGCGGAGCTGAACCTGACCTATATTTTCGAGAAACTGTTTACGGGTGAAAGCGGACAGGGCTATCCGAAGGAAAGGGTGGTACCGGAACAGAGGAATAAGAAAATTCTCGATGAAGTGAAGAAGGTAACGCACCAGGATATGGAAAGCATTCTGAAGAACCTGGACAGGGAATTGGTAAAAGGCGCATTGGCTGGCGATAAATTCAAAGAATATTTCTTTGCCAACTGCAAATGCGATAAAATGGCAGCCTGCGTAAAGGAAATCCTGGAAGGATAAACCGGTAAGCGGCAGAAAAACGGATAAAACGGAATAAAGATATAGTGAAAAGGAAGCGGAAAAAGCAGAGACCAGAAAGGATGAGAGAATGAATCCGATAGTAGAAGAAATCAGTAAAATTGGTATCGTACCGGTAATCGCGCTGGATGATGTAAAGGATGCAAAACCGTTGGCGGAAGCATTATGCAAAGGCGGGCTTCCCTGTGCGGAAGTTACGTTCCGGACGGATGCGGCGGAAGAATCCATCCGTGTCATGGCAACGGAATTTCCCGAAATGCTGGTTGGCGCGGGAACGGTCCTGACCACCGAGCAGGTAGACCGTGCCATTGGGGCAGGGGCGAAATTCATCGTAAGTCCCGGCTTAAATCCGAAAGTGGTATCGTACTGCCTTGGGAAAAACGTTCCGATTCTTCCGGGAACCGCAAATCCCAGCGATGTGGAAGCGGCGATTGAACTGGGACTGGAAGTGGTGAAATTCTTCCCCGCGGAACAGGCAGGCGGCATCAACATGATTAAAGCCATGAGCGCCCCTTATACGAAAATGAAATTCATGCCTACCGGCGGCGTAAATGCCAACAATCTGAAAGATTATTTGGATTTTAATAAAATCGTGGCATGCGGCGGAAGCTGGATGGTGAAGAAAGATTTGGTATCGGCGGGTAAATTTGATGAAATCGAAGCGCTGACGAGGGAAGCGGTGAATAAGATGCTTGGCTTTGAGTTAAGGCATGTGGGCATCAATGCACCGGACGAAAATTCCGCGGATCAGACGGCAGGTACTTTTGAAGCCATTTTCGGAATGACGAAAAAAGCGGGCGGCAGCTCCGTTTTTGCGGGTACGGCCATTGAAGTGATGAAGACGCCTTACCTTGGGGCAAACGGACATATTGCCATCGGTACCAATTATATCGAACGTGCCGTATACCATTTGGAGAGGCAGGGCGTGGTATTCGACGAGGATACGGCGAAGAAAGATGATAAGGGTAACTTGAAGGCTATTTACCTGAAGGATGAGATTGGCGGGTTTGCCGTTCATCTTGTTCAGAAATAGTGGTTTTATGATATTTCCTGTAAGGAAACCGTCGGTATGTGCCGGCGGTTTCTTTGTTTTTTATGCACACGGGCACCCCAAGGAAGATGCCAGCAAAGCTGGCGGGTGCCC
>CANTGP010000165.1 GCA_947653315.1 uncultured Lachnospiraceae bacterium | reverse complement strand
GAATATTACATTATATGGAGATACGGCAGGGATATTCTTATCATATCAAAGATGAATTTTTTGATAGGGTGCAGGATAAATACTTAATGAGCAATAAAGAAAATGGAAATTATCGCCCACATTTTTATGCAATACAAGATAAGAAGAATCAAGCACTCTACTGGATGATCCCAATAAGTTCACAGGTACAAAAGTATAAGGTCATTATTGAAAAGAAGAAAAGAAAATACGGAAAATGCAATACAATAATTATTGGTAATTTTGCAGGAAAAGAAAATGTTTTTTTGATTCAGAATGCTTTTCCCATTATTGCAGAATTTTTTGATCATATACATACAGTTGAAGGGAAGCCAATAACAGTACATAATGAATTGAACAGGATTCTTACGGAAAATTTAGGGGAAGTGCTTGCATTGTATAACCGTGGGATTCATTTGATCTTTACGGATATTGATAAGATAAGGACTATTATGGAACAGGAATTTGAAAATACTGGATGTCAGTAATGCCATTGCTTGTAAAGATGCGAGTAATGGTATTTTTTAGTCGGGATAGTTTACATTTGATTTGGCAGCAGTATCAAACAAAATGGGTAAACTATTGAAAAATTCCAAAAGTGCTAGTACAATAAGGTACGGCGGGCATGGTTTCCGGACGGCAAAAGCGTATAGGAAACCGAACCGGGAGAAAACAAAAATAGGAAAGGAATGGTTGACACATGCGGGAAATGGAGTTTAAGATGGAGAGGCAGGGGTTGTTGGCGGAAGGCGACCATATTACCGTAACGGAAGGGGTGCTTCCCAGCAATTACTACTATACCATAGACCCGTCCCTCGCGATGTCGGGCAATTATCCTTTCCGGGAGCGGATGCTTGCCAGGGAAGGCATCGTGACGAAGGTCATGGAAAAGGAAAGGGGATTTTACGTTCTTGCACAGTTTGAAGAATGAAAAACGCAGGGGCAGGAAAAACAGATAAGGGATAAGTAAAAAGAAATTGGAAGAAAAAGTAAGAAAAGTAGGAAAAGTAGGAAAATCATGAAAAAAAAGTAAGAAAACAACAAGCAGGAAAAGGAGAATGGAAAAAATGGCAAAACAAATTTCAACCAGCAAAGCGCCCGCAGCAATCGGGCCGTATTCACAGGCAATCCTTGCAGGAAAGACATTGTATGCATCCGGACAGATTCCCATTGAGCCTTCTTCGGGCGAAATCAAGGGAAACGACATTGCGGAACAGGCAAAACAGGTTATGCGCAACATCGGCGCCATTTTAACGGAAGCCGGGTATACATATAAGGATGTGGTGAAAACCACTTGTTTTTTGGCGGATATGGGGGATTTTGAAGCGTTTAACGCCGTGTATGAAAAGTATTTTACGGAGAAACCGGCAAGGAGCTGCGTGGCGGTGAAGACGCTTCCGAAGAATGTGCTTTGCGAAGTGGAAGTGATTGCATACCATGGATAACGTGGTTTTGATCGGCATGCCGGCGGCGGGAAAAAGTACGGTGGGCGTGGTGCTTGCCAAACGGCTTGGATTCCGGTTCGTGGATTCCGATTTGGTGATACAGGAGCATACGGGTATGCTCCTGCACCGGATTATGGAAGAAAAAGGAATGGACGGTTTTTTAAAAGTGGAAAATGACGTCAATGCATCCCTTTGTGCGGACCGGAGCGTGATTGCCACGGGCGGAAGCGTGATATACGGCAGGGAAGCCATGGAACATTTAAAGGGTATGGGAACCGTCGTATATTTAAAACTGGGTCTGGAATCCATAAAGGAACGGCTGGGAGACTTGCGGGAACGCGGCGTGGCGGTCAGGGACGGCCAGTCCTTGGAAGATCTTTACATGGAAAGAATCCCTTATTATGAAAAGTATGCGGATATAACCGTGGACTGTGAGGATAAGAGGATAAGGGATATCGTGGCGGAAATTGCCGGTGTGACGGAAATACGGAAGATGGTGGGAAGATAACATGACGGGAAAAAAAACTTGGTTAAGCAGCCTGCTTTTGTTTTTGGCAGCATGTATTTGGGGCGTTGCTTTTGTGGCGCAGAGCGTGGGAATGGAATATATGGGACCGTTGACCTTTAACGGCGTGCGTTTTCTCATCGGCGGGACGGTACTTCTGCCGCTTATTTTTGTCCGCAGGAAACACGGGCGGAAGGAAAGGACAGAATACGTAAAAAATGCGGACACTGGAAATAGAAATGAAAGTAGAAATGGAATTGGAAATAGAAATGGAATTGGAAACGGTAACGGCAAAAAGAACATCGCATTAAAAGGCGGCATCTGCTGCGGGCTCGCCATTTGTGCCGCGTCCGTGTTCCAGCAGTTCGGTATACAGTATACCACGGTGGGAAAGGCCGGTTTCATTACGACGCTTTACATTGTGCTGGTGCCCTTTTTCGGACTATTCCTGCATAAGAAGATACCGGGTAAGGTATGGTTTGCGGCTGCTGCTGCAGCAACCGGGTTGTATTTGCTGTGCATGAAGGAAGGGTTTTCCGTGGGGAAAGGGGATATGCTTGTTTTTGTCTGCGCCGTCCTTTTTTCCGTACACATACTGGTCATTGATTATTTCTCGCCAAAAGCGGACGGTGTAGTGCTTTCCTGCATCCAGTTTTACACGGCGGGCGTTCTGTGCGGCGTAGGTGCGCTGTTTACGGAGCAGCCGTCATTTGCACAGCTTGTGGAGGGAATCGTTCCCATTTTGTACGCGGGCGTTATGTCCTGCGGGGTGGCGTATACGCTCCAGGTTATCGGGCAGAAAGAACTGGAACCGGCGGTGGCTTCTCTGATCCTCAGTACGGAATCGGTGGTATCCGTCCTGGCGGGATGGCTGGTTCTCGGACAGTCCCTTTCGGTGCGGGAACTGGCGGGCTGTGTGTTGGTGTTTGCGGCGGTTATTTTGGTACAGGTTTCACCGACAAGGGTGGTGTAATTTTTTCATGTATATGGATCACGGCGGATTACCGTAACCGGTAATCCGTTTTTTTACTTTATAGGAAACTGCGTCGTCAGGTGCATGGATTCACAAGTCCGCAGCGCGGACTTGCAGAGAAAGATGCCGCTCGTGCGGCAAAATACTAAAATAATAGGGATATGGTATTTAGTTTGTCAGGTTTTACCCCGTTCCTTCATTCTATAAAATAGTAAGAAAAATGGATGAGTATCGTAGGGTACGGTTCCTAAGGTGAGAACGGAGGGTACCATGGAGAGGAAAAGGTGGAAGAAGATCATTGTGTTTGGATTAGCGGCTGTGCTTCTGTTCGGCGGTATTTTAGGTGTGGGGATGAAGGTTTCAAAAAGGACGGATATCCGGGAGGAGGGAAGCGGTGACACGGAGAAAAGCGCGGGACAGGAAAGCGGCGGGAACGATGTGAAGGCGGGGGATACGGCTGCCGCTGTATCCGTACTGGGGGAACCGGAAGAAAAGAGGGGAATCGAGACGGATATTCCAAACCTGAAAGATGTGATTGCCAGAGGGGAAGGTCTTGGAGCGGACTGTTATGTCGGGGTATCTTTGACACAGCCGGAAATTTCGGATGAAATGCTGATGGATTTGGTAAGCAAGCATTTCAATGCAGTGACGTTTGGCAATGAACTGAAAATGGATGCGCTTTTTGGTTATCATGACAACAATAATTCCGCTCCGGGCTTCGAAACGATTTCCTGGACGAGGGCGGACGGAACCCGGATAGATGATTATAGGGTTCCGATATTGGATTATGGCAGGGCGGAAAGTATGCTCGACAAGATAACGGAATGGAATGACGGCCATCCGGATGAGAGGATCAAGGTGCGGGGACATGTGCTTGTATGGCATTCACAGGCGCCGGAATGGTTCTTCCGTGAGGATTGGGATATTCATAAAGATTATGTTTCGGCAGAGGAAATGGATGTGCGCCAGGAGTGGTACATCAAAACGGTTTTGGAACATTTTGTCGGCGGGGACAGTCCGTATCAAGACTTGTTTTACGGATGGGATGTTGTGAATGAGGCGGTCAGCGACAGCACCGGAACATACAGAAAGGATAGTGAGGGTTCAAGCTGGTGGCGTGTTTACGGCAGCGAAGATTATATTGTCCGTGCGTTTCGTTATGCCAACCGGTATGCGCCGCAGGAGTTGGAACTTTATTATAACGATTATAATGAATGCGGCAGCGTGAAAGCAGGGGGAATTATAAAACTGCTTCAAGAGGTAAAGAGCCACGAAAAGGACGGGATACTTCCTACCAGGATTACGGGCATGGGCATGCAGTCACACCACGACATGTCTTCGCCTGCAACCGGTCAGATGAAGGAAGCCGCAATCGCTTATGGAAAGATTGTCGGGAAAATACAACTGACGGAATTGGATATTAAGGCAAGCAGTGAATTTGACGGAACGGACGCTGCGCTGGACGCGGAATATACCAGACAGGCATACCGTTATAAGGAAATCTATGAAGTATGCAGGGATGTGGATGCCATGGAAGGGATTGATGTGAATAATATCACCTTTTGGGGCGTCATTGACGGCAACTCATGGCTGCAGTCGGAAAACAGCGTCGGAGGCGCTTCCGACGGAAGCAAACGGCAGGTTCCCCTGCTTTTTGATGATGATTACATGGCAAAACCGGCGTTTTATGCATTTGCGGATCCGCAAAAACTGGAGCCGTATACCAAAAGGGTTACGGTTATGCAGGCAGCGGCGGGAGAAGACAGGTACCAAAACGGCATATCATACGGAATCGATGGGGTGGATGCTGTTTTTATCCCCGTATGGGATGAAGACGGATTATATGTAAAGGTATCGGTATCCGATGCGGGCGCCGATCCGTCGGACCGGGTGGACATATATGTGGATTGGGAAAATTCCATGTGCGACGGTGCGGATATTACCCATGTATCACGGTCAAGGACAGAAGCGGCCGTGGACGTGGACGGGGAATATACCGTTGAATTTGAAATGAAAAACGGGATATCCACGGCACAGGGATTTGCCATGGATATTGCGGTGACGAATGCGGGGAAAAAGTATGCGTTTAACGATTTGAAGGGGGAACAGGATGGCAGCAGTAAGTATTTTGCCTCCGCCGTTGCCAAACCGTATACCGTGATAGCGGAAGCGCCAAAGCAGGCAATCGTGATAGACGGAAGTATAGATGGGGCATGGGAAGAAGTGGGGGAAATACCCCTTATGATCCGGACAGGCAGCCCGAAAGCCGCCGTATCGGTAAAGGCTATGTGGGATAAAGATTATTTGTACATACTGGCTGCAGTCACGGATCCGGAGCTTGACAAACAAGCGGAACAGGCGCATGAACAGGATTCTTTTGAAGTGTTTGTGGATGAAAATAATCATAAAAGCGATGCTTATGAGGATGATGACAAACAATATCGGGTCAATTTTGATAACGGGCAGACATTTAACGGAAAAGACTGCACGGCCGGCAATATCAGGTCGGCGACGGTAATAACCGGGGATGGGTATCTTGTGGAGGCGGCGTGCCGGTGGACTGAAATTCTTCCCGAAGAAGGGATGGAGATTGGTTTGGAACTGCAGGTAAACGATTGTGAGCAGGGCGGCCGGATTGGTACGGTAAGCTGGTATGATGAATCCGGACAGGGATGGTCGTCGCCGGGAGTGTTTGGAACCGCTTTGCTGGGTGGTCCCGCAGTGGCGGCGGACGGCGGAAACGGTGTTTGAAACACGCTTTAGGGTAAAAGGTGGCTGGGTATGAAGAACAATAAAAAAATAGAGGGAAACAGTAAAATATTCCAAACGATAAAAGGCAAAATTGCGTTTATGGGAATCTTTTCCATTTTTGTGGCGGTCAGCATCGGTATGCTGGGCATAAATTCGCTGAACAGGAACAGCAGCAACAGTAAAATAGAATCCATTGTCAATGAAATAGATGTGCTTCAGGCAAAAAACCTTGCGTTGGAAGCCCAGTACCAGTATTACATCGACCAGGATTATTTGGACCGTATCATTGCCAACCTCGGGCAAATGACTGTAAACGCAGAGATGCTGCAGGACTTAACAGACCAAAGATACGGGGAAAATGTCAGAAAGATGCTGGACAGACTGGCAAAGATCAAGACCAATTACAATGAGATAAGCAGTTACGGAAGTATGCGCGGTTTTGACGGGGAAGCCGGTTTATACGGGGAATACTTGGAAGCCGGTTCCGTGCTGTCAGACAGTTTTTCCGTTTTGGTGGATAAACAGGACTGGCTGGAGATGAAATGGGTGGACGCCCATATGTGGACCAGCGGGGAGCGTACGGAAGTCGGCGGAAAAGAATATGTCAAACTGGTTTACCGGGGACCCGTGCCGGAAAGGGTGAAGCGGGATTTCCTTGCATTCCGGGTTGGCGGAACCCTTACTTATGATAAAGACTGTTATATTACGGATGTTAAGCTGGTGAATGGAACGGAATATACGGAGATTGATTTGGCGGCGGCTGATGCCGTACAGGGTTCCGGTTTGGCATATGTGGATAGTGAAATTACTGCGTTTGACGCAAAGCCGGCGATACGTGTCGGCTGTAATTTTAATGCGGCAAACAAATGCTGGGAGGAATTTGCGGCACAGATTTCCATAAAAGAATATGCCTCCCAAAATTATTCCGGCATAGAGTATACATTGTACATGGAGCCTACGGATTTGTCTTATGACTATAAGTACGGCGGTTCCTATTCCGGAGTTTACGGGTACGGGGGCAGTCTTGAGCAGCTTGAGAATTACGTCGATACGTACAGCAAGCAGGTGGTGGAGGGAAAAGATGTAACGGAAATTTATGCAAAGATAGAAGCCCTGCTTACGGAACTGGAAGGGAACATTCCTTTCT
>CANTGP010000164.1 GCA_947653315.1 uncultured Lachnospiraceae bacterium | reverse complement strand
TTGGAATCGGAACCGGAGGAAACGGCGGCGGAGAATCCGTCAGAGGAAGCGCCGTTAGATGATTTCGCTTTAGAGGATTTCGGAGAGGAAGAACCGCTGGAAAATTTGGAAGTGGAATCGGAATCGGAATTAGAGGCGGAGCCGGAGAGTCCGGCGGAAGAAATAGCGGTGGATGATTTTGCCATAGAAGATTTTGATGTGGTGGAACCGGAAGAAGGCGAGTTGGGCGGTATGGAGGAATCCGGACCGGAAGATGGCTTGATTTCCGATGATGATGTGGATGCGATGTTTGCGGCAGCGGATGCGGCAGCCATGGAAGAAGAAGCCGCCATCGAAATTAATACCGAGGAAGATATGCTCGCCCTGCTGGATAGCATGTCCAATGAAATAGAAGCGGAAAATGCGGCTGCAGAGCAGGCTGCGGCACAGCTTGCCGAAGCGGCTGCGGCAGGGGAAGATGCCGGAGAAGAAGAAAAGGAAGGAAAAGGCCGGAAAAAGAAGAAACGCTTCGGCGGGAAAAAGAAGGACGGTAAGGAAACCGATACGGAAAACGGGGAAGGTACCGAAGGAGGGGAAGCGGATAAAAAGCCGAATTTCTTTACGAAACTGATTGCTTTCTTAACCGAGACGGATGAAGATGAGGAAGAAGAAGCAAAAGAGGGGCTGGAGCCGTCGGATGAAAATAAGAGCATTTTAGAGGAACTGGAAAAGGAAGATAAGAAAAAGAAGAAAAAGAAGGATAAGGGTAAAAAAGGAAAAGAAGGAAAAGAAGAAGACGGGGACGGCGAGGAAGAAGAAGGAAAGCAGAAGGGGAAGAAGGAAAAGAAAGAAAAGAAGAAAAAAGAGAAAAAGGAAAAAAATGCAGCGGCGGATGCATTGGAAACGGAGCCTGCAAGACCTGCGAAAAAGGTTTCCAAAAAAAGTGTGGCTGTGATTGCGGGGTTATGCATAACCCTTTTGGCAATGATTATCGTATTTTGCAGTATTGTGCCGGCATTTTTTGATAAAAAGGGTGCACGGGATGCCTATTACCAGTCCGATTATGCCAGGGCATATGAATTGCTGTACGGCAAGAAGCTGGATAACAGCGATACGATTATTTATAACCAGTCCAAAATTATCGTGGAAATGAACCGTAAACTGGAGGCATACCACAATTACCTTGCCATTGGGGAAGGAGTGCGTGCGCTGGATGCATTGATGATGGGAGTACAGAAGTATCCCGATATCATGCTGGATGCGGAAGAATACCATGTGACGCAGGAAGTAAATGCCATTTATGAGACGATGTTGAACATATTGAACGACAAATATGGGATTACGGAGCATATGGCACAGGTTATCATTGATTATGACGATGTCACTTATACAAGAAAGTTGGAATCGGTGGTGAATGGCACGCCGTTTACGAATCCGTACGCGGAAGAACGGACATCGACGGATGTCCTTCCCGAAGAACAGGATTTCTTTACGGATACGGCGGATACTCCGGATAATGTACTGGGCGGTAGGGAGGAAGAAGCCGGAAACCCGGAAAATCAGGAAATACCGCAGGAACAGGATACGCAGGGAAATGAGACAACGGACGCACAGCCGGACGGAAGCGTTTCGGATACAGCGGGGGATTATCCGGTGGATACAACCGGAGATACTTCCGTACTGCCGGAGAATACGCTTGAGGTGACGGATACAATGGTATCCCAGGAAGAACCTGCCGCAGAGGAAAATCCGGCGGGGACGGATAACGGTACGGATGGAAATGCCGTTGATTTTTCCGGGATGTCCGGTACGGATTCCAACTCCGGCGGTAACAGCCAGGGGCAGATGATCCAGGGAATCCGGCAGCCTTTGGATGTGCAGATACACCAGTAATGCAAAAGACCGGATGGCGGACACAAGTGCCGGAAGGGACAGAAGGCGGAAGGGTAATGGGAAACGGTGGTTTATGACAGGGATTGTTGATTACGATGCAGGTAATATAAAAAGCGTGGAGAAAGCGCTCCGTTTTCTTGGGGAGGAAACGTGTCTGACGAGGGACAGGGAACTTCTTTTAAGGGCGGACCGGGTGATTCTGCCGGGAGTGGGGGCTTTCGGGGACGCAATGAAGAAGATACGGGATTATGGTTTGGCGGATGTCATGGGAGAAGTGGCAGAAAGCGGGATTCCTTTTCTCGGTATCTGTTTGGGAATGCAGCTTTTGTTTGAACGCAGCGGGGAATCCGCAGGAGTGGACGGACTCGGTATTCTAAAGGGGGAAATCCTGCGGATACCGGAAATCGGGGGACAAAAAGTTCCCCAAATCGGCTGGAATTCCTTAAAATACCCCAAGCCCGGCAGGTTGTTTGAGGGGGTGGCGGAAGATTCTTACGTATATTTTGTCCATTCTTATTATGTAAAGGCGGCAGATGAGGATATCGTGACAGCGACTACGGAATATGGGATTCCGATTCATGTTTCCGTGGAAAAAGGAAATGTGTTTGCCTGTCAGTTCCATCCGGAGAAAAGTTCCAAAGTCGGTTTGGCACTGTTAAGGAACTTCCTGAACATACAAAAGGAGGGTGCGTAAATGCATACGAAACGGATTATCCCCTGTTTGGACGTACACAACGCAAGGGTGGTAAAAGGTGTGAATTTCGTAAATTTACAGGATGCCGGCGATCCGGTGGAAATAGCGGCTGTTTATGACAAGGCGGGGGCGGACGAACTGGTATTTTTGGATATTACGGCTTCCTCAGACGGAAGGGATACCGTGGTGGACATGGTGCGGCGCGTTGCGGAAAGGGTGTTCATACCTTTTACGGTGGGTGGCGGTATCCGCAGCGTGGAGGATTTTAAAGCCATTTTGCGCGAAGGAGCGGATAAGGTTGCGGTAAATTCATCGGCGTTAAACCGCCCTGAACTGATTTCCGAAGCGGCGGAGAAATTCGGAAGCCAGTGCGTGGTGGTGGCAATCGATGCCAAACGCAGGGCGGACGGTTCGGGTTGGAATGTCTATAAAAACGGGGGCAGGATTGACGTCGGACTGGACGCGGTGGAATGGGCGGTAAGGGCGGACCGGCTCGGCGCAGGGGAAATCCTTTTAACCAGTATGGACTGCGACGGGACGAAGGCAGGTTATGATATTGAACTGACGAAAAGAATTGCGGAACAAGTATCCATACCGGTGATTGCTTCCGGCGGTGCAGGAAACTGCGGGGATTTTTACGATGCACTGACGGAGGGAAAGGCGGATGCGGCGCTGGCAGCTTCCCTGTTCCATTATAAGGAACTGGAAATTTGCGAAGTAAAGGAATATCTTGCATCGCGGGGCGTACCGGTAAGGATACAGGACGGAACATAAGATAAGGGGTGCTTTTCATGGCTATGATACAAAATGATTGGCTGGATTCCTTAAAACCGGAATTTGCAAAGCCATATTACAGGCAGTTGTTTCAGTTTGTACAGGAAGAATACGGGAAAGTGGTGGTTTATCCCCCGGCGGACGATATTTTCAATGCATTTCATTTTACCCCGCTTGGTCAGGTGAAAGTGCTTTTGTTAGGACAGGATCCTTATCATAATGAACATCAGGCGCACGGGCTGAGCTTTTCGGTTCCCCCCGACCAAAAGGAGATACCGCCGTCCTTACAGAATATTTATAAAGAACTGCATGACGATTTGGGCTGTTTTATTCCGAATAACGGTTATTTGAAGAAATGGGCGGACCAGGGGGTACTGCTTTTGAATACGGTGCTTACGGTGAGGGCACATCAGGCAAATTCCCATCAGGGAAAGGGGTGGGAGCAGTTTACGGATGCCGTCATCGAAGCGGTGAATGCGCAGGACCGTCCCATTGTCTATCTGTTATGGGGTAAACCGGCGCAAAGTAAGATACCGATGCTGACCAATCCCAAACACTTGATTTTGAAAGCGCCGCATCCAAGCCCGCTTTCCGCTTTCCGTGGTTTTTTCGGCTGTAAGCATTTCAGCGCTGCCAATGAATTTTTGGAGCGGAACGGGGTGGAGCCGGTGGATTGGCAGATTGAGAATATTTGAGGGAAAAGAACAAGCAATCCTATCATAGCACGAATGCAAGTGCCGCTCAATCAAAAAAGAAAAAAATCATCTTGCAAGATAAGCGTTTCCATGTTATAATGAAATCCACAGACATACGATTTTGTTGTTTCCATGCAAATGGGAGCGGAAAGCCCGGGATTATCATCTTTGGGCTTTTCGTTTGCGCTTTTAGGAATATGCCGCTAAGGCGGCGCACGGGGCGCGCGGCGAGTAGGGAAAATGTTCCCTACTCGATTTGGGATGAAAAAATGCCGGTTTTCAGGGTCTTTTTGCGTAATCGGAAAGAAATTGGAAAAAGTTTTGAAAAAAGTCAAAAAATGTGCTACAATATATTGATAAAAGACTTGAATTAATTTCAAGGTATAGTAAAATAGAATGTGTATGTGGTGACGGAAACGCTTGGAGGGGCACCTGTACAGGGAGAGAACCATATAGAATAAAGGAGAAATGCGGCATGGCGGAAGGTCATACGGTCGAAGGGCGGCAGTTCCGTACTAAGGCAGATTATGAGGCGGCTTTGCGCGATAAGAAGAAGATTGACGCAATTAAGGCAAAGACGGACCTTAACAATCCGCAGGAGGTGCTGGCGCTGTATGAACAGATGCGCGGGGGAGTGTACCGGTTTGAATCGGCGGTAGGCAATGATTTTGACGACAGGATTTATGAGCTGGCGGAGGAAATTAAGAAGCAGGGAGCGTCTCCTACGGGAAAAAGCACAACGGTCAGAAACGGGAAGGCGGTAAAGAAAAAGGCAGGGAGAGGCAAAAGCGGAAACCAGGAAGTGAAAGCGAAAACCGGGGCAACGGCGGAGAACAAAGCCGGAAAGAACGGCGGAAAGATTTCGCTGGATGATTTTGATGAAGACATGCGCAGGGAGATTGCGGCGCAGCTTAAGGCGAGGGAACGGCGCCGGAAATGGATGGTAGCGCTTTGCAGCATTGGCGCGGTACTTGGTTTCGGGTATTTCTTTCTTTATTATTATACGGCAGAGCGTTCGGATGCGGGGTATGAGGAACTGGCAGGTTTAAAGAACAGTGAAGTCTTGGCGGAGCCGGTAAAGGCGGAGGAGCCGAAAACCATTGTGGTGCGGGGGCAGGAGGAAGAAATCATACTCCCCGATATTTTGGACGATTATAAAACTTTATATAATAAAAATAAAAAGCTAATCGGATGGCTGAAAATTGACGATACAATAATAGATTATCCCGTAATGCAGACATCCAACAACGAATATTATCTGGACCACAATTTTAACCAGGAGAAGGATAATAACGGCAGTATTTTTATGGATGCGGACTGTGTGGCATATCCAAGGAGCCAAAATCTGATTCTGTACGGACACCACATGAAATCCGGGAAAATGTTCGGGGATTTGGAAAAATACGCATCCGAGTCCTATTACAAGAAGCACAGCATTATCCATTTTGACACGATATATGAGAAAGGCGTTTACCAAATCATGTATGTGTTCCGCACGAGGGTGCTGAAGGAAAATGAAATTGCTTTTAAGTATTACCAATTTATAGATGCCGGATCGGGGGAGGAATTCAATTCCTATATGAACGAGATGGCGCAGATGTCCCTGTATGATACGGGAGTAACCGCACAGTACGGGGATGAGCTTTTGACATTATCCACCTGCGACCATTCACAGACGGACGGAAGGTTCGTCGTGGTGGCAAAAAGGATTCAGTAACATATGCTTACAATGGAGGAGAGTAGCAATGGCTAAAACAGCTAAGGGCAAGCAAGGCAAAAAGAAAAACCTGAAATTGAGGAGACAGTTGCGAAAGACGTTCGGCTGTCTGTTCATGATTTCGGCGTTGATCGTGACGGCGATTCCCGTGACACCGACGGAAGCAGTATCTCCCAGCGGATGGAGTACGTCTACGGACGGCTATTTTGTTTCTTCCGACGGTTCCGCGATACCGACGATTCAAACGAATAATGGATTTATACCGCCGGTTTATCAGGACGAAACGGGAAATTTCTTTTTTGTATTCGTGGATAACCAGGGGAATGCCGATCCGTCTACTTCACAGGATAATAAGTTTGCCATTATCGTGGATTATAACAGAGACCAGACTTTGGATAAAGGCATGCTGACGATTCCGGCAAAGGTGGATGCTTATGTCAGATTTACGGACAGCAGTTCGATCGGTACTTATGCGGCGGCAAATAAACTGGGATATCCTTTGTATTATAAGGTTGTGGAAAAAGCATCGACACCAACGACGCGGATGGTAGAAGAAGTGGTCGGGGTGGATGAAAACGGAAAGCCCGTTTACGGGCAGACGGAAGTGGAAGTGCGTGGGGGGCAGGCTCGGGCTGCGGGCGATTTTAAAGAGTATGCGCCGTGTTTGGCTGCGCAGAAGTCTGAGTGGTGTCCGGATGGCGCAGATATTCAGTTGTATTATTACCAAGATAATAATAAAGGTATTCCGCCTGCGACCGCTTTGGTAGATGAAAATGACTCAAAGTGGCACCCGGTAGTTGACAATAAGGATAACAGAATTGGCGGGGCAACCGTACAATATATCGGTAAGCAATATGCGGCGTATACTGCCGGAGCCACCGGAACCGGCGGTAGTTGGACGTTTCATGATTGCAGTGAGAAAAGAAGCGTATTTGGGGGAACCGGTGAAGGGGTACCGGCATCCAATATTATTTCCTTAAATTTTGAATCCGCCAAGGGTGCAAACGGGCAGAACATCGGTTCTCCTTTGACGGGAATCGGTGATTATGCATTTTATAATTGTACGAATATCAGCAGTATCAGTTTAGGA
>CANTGP010000163.1 GCA_947653315.1 uncultured Lachnospiraceae bacterium | reverse complement strand
AATTAAGATGTTATGTTGTAATTGAATTAAAAGTTGGAGAGTTTAAGCCTGAATTGTTACCGGAAATGAGGGAAGAATGCGGAAACGGTCTTGACAAAAAGGGGATTTTTCACTAAAATGGGAAAAAGAAAAATAGAAATGGATAGAAGCTGTGAAGGTGTTTGCATAAAAACGGATACTGAAATAATGGAAGGTTATGTATTTTATGCAGTCGGAACCATATTTTCTGCCAGAGAGGGGAAGCCGTCGGCTGGGAGTTTCCCTGAGTTCAAATGTGGTTTTGTATTCCCACCGGAGCTTCCTGTAAGAACATCGTTTTTCATCGGACAAAACCGTTCAGCTCGGACGGAGGAGGGAATGCGCTAAGTAGTACAGGACGGCGGCACACGTTACGTGCAAAAGTTGTCCGCCTTATGGGGATTTGTGTCTGCAGGCGGGAAGAAGGGTGGTACCGCGGTAATTCCGTCCCTGACATTATATAGTGTAGTGTCAGGGGCTTTTTTATGCACACGGGCACCCCAAGGAAGATGCCAGCGAAGCTGGCGGGTGCCCGGCGCACGAGTAGGGAGATGCCTTCCCTACTCGATTGCACAGCCCCGTGCAGGGGAATATGGAAATATGGAATGGATAGGAAAATAAAAGGAAGGAAGAACAGATGAAAGAGAAATTGGAACAGATTAAGGCAGAGGCATTAAGGCAGATTGCATCCAGCGATGCGTTGGACAAACTGAACGAAATCCGTGTCAATTACCTCGGTAAGAAAGGGGAACTGACGGCGGTGTTAAAAGGGCTTAAGGATGTGGCGCCGGAGGAACGCCCGAAGGTGGGGCAGTTGGTGAATGAGACGAGGGAGGAGATTGAGAAGGTGCTGGATGCGTCCAGGAAGAAGATGGAGCGGGCGCTGCGGGAAGCGAAAATGAAGGCGGAAGTCATCGACGTGACGCTTCCGGCGAAGAAAAACAATGTGGGACACCGTCACCCCAATACCATTGCGCTGGAGGAAGTGGAGAGGATTTTCATCGGCATGGGCTATGAGGTGGTGGAAGGACCGGAAGTGGAGAAGGATTATTATAATTTTGAGGCATTGAATATTCCCGACGGGCATCCTGCGAAGGATGAGCAGGATACGTTCTATATTACCGGGGATATTCTGCTGAGGACGCAGACTTCTTCCACACAGGTACACGAAATGGAGAAGGGGCGTATTCCCATCCGTATGATCGCGCCGGGAAGGGTGTTCCGCTCCGATGAGGTGGATGCTACCCATTCCCCTTCCTTCCATCAGATCGAAGGGCTGGTCATCGATAAGAATATTACGTTTGCCGACCTGAAGGGTACGCTGGCGGAGTTTGCAAGGGAGCTGTTCGGGGAAAAAACGAAAGTAAAATTCCGTCCCCATCATTTCCCGTTCACGGAGCCAAGCGCCGAGATGGATGTTTCCTGCTTTAAATGCGGCGGGAGCGGTTGTCGGTTCTGTAAGGGAAGCGGCTGGATTGAGATTTTGGGCTGCGGTATGGTGCATCCCCATGTGCTGGAAATGAGCGGGATTAACCCGGAGGAGTATACGGGATTTGCATTCGGCGTCGGGTTGGAGCGGATTGCGCTCTTAAAATACGAAATTGATGACATGCGTCTGTTGTATGAGAACGATATCCGGTTTTTGAAACAATTTTAAAAATCTTTGGAAAAGCGGCGGAAACGGGATTCAAACGGAGTAATTTGCGGAAAGGATTGAGGAAGAATAATGAATACGGCATTATCATGGATTAAGGCATATGTACCGGAGCTTACGTGTACCGATCAGGAGTATTGCGACGCGATGACCCTGTCGGGAACGAAAGTGGAAGGTTTTGAAAGATTTGATAAAAATCTGGACAAAATAGTGGTGGGACAGATTCGGAAAATCGAGCGCCACCCGGACGCGGATAAGCTGATTGTCTGCCAGGTGGATATCGGGAGCGAAGTCATCCAAATCGTAACGGGAGCCCCCAATGTGAAGGAAGGGGATAAGGTACCGGTAGTACTGGACGGCGGTAAGGTGGCAGGCGGCCATGACGGAGGCCCGCTGCCGGAAGACGGGATTGTCATTAAAGCGGGAAAACTGCGGGGGGTTCCTTCCAACGGCATGATGTGTTCCATTGAGGAACTTGGAAGTTCCAGGGAAATGTACCCGGAAGCGCCGGAAAGCGGTATTTATATTTTCGGGGAAGACGCGGAAGTGGGAAGCGATGCGGTGGAGGCCTTGGGGTTGAGGGATACGGTGTTTGAATATGAAATCACTTCCAACCGGGTGGACTGTTACAGCGTGCTGGGCATCGCAAGGGAAGCGGCGGCGACGTTTCGCAAACCGTTTGCGGCGCCCAAGGTGGAAATCAAGGAAAACGGGGAACGGGTGGAGGACTATATTTCCGTGGAAGTTCAGGACGCGGATTTATGTCCCAGGTATACGGCGAGGGTCTGCACCAACATTAAAATCGGACCTTCCCCGAAGTGGATGCAGAGAAGGCTGGCAGCCAGCGGCATCCGTCCCATCAACAATCTGGTGGACATCACCAACTATGTAATGGAGGAATACGGGCAGCCCATGCACGCCTTTGATTTGGATACCATTGCCGGACATAAAATCGTGGTAAAGAGGGCAAAGGACGGGGATGAGTTCCAAACGCTGGACGGACAAGTGCGGAAACTGGACGGCGATATCCTGATGATCTGCGATGCGGAAAAGGAGATCGGCATCGCCGGAATCATGGGAGGGGAAAATTCCAAGATTACGGACAGCGTGAAAACGGTCTTGTTTGAAGCCGCCACGTTTAACGGCACCAATATCCGTAAATCCGCCAAAAGACTGGGACTGCGCACCGATGCATCCGGCAAATTTGAGAAAGGACTGGACCCCCACAACGCGGAAGCTGCCATCAACCGTGCCTGCCAGTTAATCCAGCAGCTTGGCTGCGGCGATGTGGTAGGGGGGATTGTGGATGTCTGCGCGCCCATGAAAGGGAATACGAAGATTCCGTTTGATGCCGCTGCCATCAATAAGCTGCTGGGGACGGATATTTCCAAAGAAGATATGCTTGCCATTTTCGCACGTATTGAATTAAACTATGTGGAAGCGGAACAAATGCTGGAAATTCCTTCCTTCCGCCAGGATTTACTCGGGCAGGCGGATATTGCGGAGGAAGTGGCGAGGTTTTACGGTTACGATAAGATTCCGGTATCCCTGCCCAACGGGGAAGCCACCACGGGAAAACTTCCCTTTAAACTGCGGGTGGAGCAGAAAGCTAGGGATATTGCGGAATACTGCGGATTTTCCCAGGGGATGTGCTATTCGTTTGAAAGCCCGAAAGTCTTTGATAAGCTGCTGCTGCCGGAAGACGATGTGCTCAGGCAGGCGATTAAGATTGCGAACCCGTTAGGGGAGGATTTTTCCATTATGCGGACGGTTTCCCTAAACGGTATGCTGACCAGCCTTGCCACCAATTATAACAGAAGGAATAAGGACGTGCGCCTGTACGAGCTGGGGAATATTTATGTTCCGAAAGCCCTGCCGCTGACGGAACTCCCGGATGAGAGGATGCAGTTTACGCTCGGTATGTACGGCGAAGGGGATTTTTATACGATGAAAGGCGTGGTGGAGGAGTTTTTCGACTGCATCGGCATGAAGAAGAAAACGGTGTATGATCCCGCATCGGGCAAAGTCTTCCTGCATCCCGGACGGCAGGCGGATATCGTATACGAAGGTACCGTGGTAGGGTATTTGGGCGAGGTGCACCCGGAAGTATGCGATAATTACGGGATTGGGACAAAAGTATACGTTGCCGTGCTGGATATGCCGCTGGTAGTGCCTTTTGCCACCTTCGACCGGAAATATGAAGGAATCGCAAAATATCCTGCGGTATCCCGCGATATCAGTATGGTAGTGCCTAAGACGGTGCTGGCAGGACAGATAGAAGCGATGATTGAGCAGCGGGGCGGTAAAATACTGGAAAGCTGCCATTTGTTTGATATTTATGAAGGGGCGCAGATTAAGGAAGGGTATAAGTCCGTGGCTTATTCCATTACGTTCCGCGCCAAGGACAGGACGTTGGAGGAGAACGACATTACGGCTGCCATGAAGAAGATTTTAAACGGGCTGGAGAGCATGGGAATCGAACTGCGCCAGTAATGGGAGAGGCAATGCCCCGCTGCAGGCAACGGGGTATCGACCCTTGCGGCAGTCGCCAAATATCCGCACAAGCTGCGGAAAAAGCAAAGCCGGGTAACACGGCGGAAATGAGGAAAAAATGGAAAGAAAAAATGTATGGACGACTTATAACGAGAAGCAGTTAAAAGAACTGGAAAGCCACGCGAAAGAGTATATGGACTTTTTAAACGTTGGGAAAACGGAGAGGGAATGCATTGACGAGATTGTCAATCAAATCGAAAAAGAAGGCTACCAGGAGCTTCAGACCCTTATGAAAGGGAAGAAGACGTTAAAAAAGGGGGATAAGGTATATGCGGTATGGATGAACAAATCCATTGCTATGTTCCAAATCGGGAAGAAGCCCATGGCGGAAGGCATGAACATTTTGGGCGCCCACATCGATTCCCCGCGGCTGGATATTAAACAGAATCCTTTGTATGAGGAAGGAGGCTTTGCTTACCTGGATACCCATTATTACGGAGGGGTGAAGAAATACCAGTGGGTGACGATTCCCCTTGCCATCCACGGCGTGGTGGTGAAAAAGGACGGAACCACCGTGGAAGTGAACATCGGGGAGGCGGAAGACGATCCGGTATTCTTCGTTTCCGATTTGCTGGTGCACCTTGCGGCGGAACAATTGGAGAAAAAGGCGGCAAAAGTCATTGAAGGGGAAGCGCTGGACATCATTATCGGCAATAAACCGCTGGTCATCGATAAAAAAGGCGATAAGGAAAAAGAGAAGGAAAAGGGCGAAAAGAAAGAGGGGAAGAAAAATAAGGAGTCCGCAAAAGAAGCCGTAAAGAAAGGTGTGCTTTCGATTTTGAAGGAAACTTATGAAATCGAGGAGGAAGACTTTATTTCCGCCGAACTGGAAGTGGTACCGGCAGGAAGGGCAAGGGAAGCGGGTTTTGACCGCAGTATGATCCTTGCTTACGGACAGGACGACAGGGTGTGTGCTTTTTCCTCTTTAAAGGCAATGCTGGAAGTGAAGGAAACGGAGCGGACGGCGTGCTGCATTTTAGTGGACAAGGAAGAAATCGGCAGTGTGGGCGCTACCGGAATGCAGTCCCGGTTTTTTGAGAACATGGTGGCGGAAGTGATGAACCTGACCGGGGAATACAGCGAACTGAACGTGCGCAGGTGCCTTGCGTCTTCCTGTATGCTGTCCTCGGACGTAAGCAGCGCTTATGATCCTTCCTATGCCGCCAGCTTTGACAGGAAGAATGTGGCGTATTTGGGTAACGGCATGGTATTCAATAAATTTACGGGAGCCAGGGGAAAGAACGGCTCCAACGATGCCAATGCGGAGTACTTGGGGCATATCCGCGCCATTTTTGATAAAGAAGACGTCCATTTCCAAACGGCGGAGCTCGGAAAAGTGGATTTGGGCGGAGGCGGGACCATCGCTTACATTCTTGCCCTGTACGGGATGAACGTGATTGACAGCGGCGTTGCCGTACTGAACATGCACGCGCCTTGGGAAGCTACCAGCAAAGCGGACGTATATGAGGCGAAACGGGGTTATGTGGCGTTTTTGGAACATGCTTCCCTTTAAAAGCGGAACCGGAGTGGAATTTGGGGCGGGATATGGAAAGCAGGGATATGGAAACTATGGAATTAAAAACTTCCGATTTTTATTTTGAGCTTCCGCCGAATCTGATCGCGCAGGATCCCCTGCCTGACCGGTCGGCATCGAGGCTTTTGGTCCTGAATAAGGATACGGGGGAAACGGAGCACCATGTGTTCCGTGAAATCGTGGATTATTTATCGCCGGGGGACTGTTTGGTATTAAATAACACAAAAGTCATTCCCGCAAGGCTGATGGGGCAGAAGGAAAGTACCGGCGCAACCATTGAGGTGCTGCTTTTAAAAAGGCTGGAGCAGGATGTTTGGGAGACTTTGGTGAAACCCGGAAAGAAGGCAAAACCGGGGACGGTGATTTGTTTCGGGGACGGTATCTTAAAGGGTGAGGTACTTGACGTGCTGGAGGAGGGAAAACGCAGGATCCGGTTTTCCTATGAAGGCATTTTTGAGGAAGTGCTGGACCGGCTGGGGGAAATGCCCCTTCCGCCCTATATCACCCATAAGCTGGAGGATAAGAACCGTTATCAGACGGTATACGCCAAATATGAAGGCTCGGCGGCGGCGCCCACCGCCGGGCTTCATTTTACGGAGGAATTGTTGGAACGGATCAGGGAAAAAGGGGTGGAAATTGCCTATGTCACCCTGCATGTGGGTCTTGGGACGTTCCGTCCGGTGAAGGCGGAGCGGATTACGCAGCACCATATGCATTCGGAATATTATGAGATCAGTGGGGAAGCGGCGGAGAAGATTAACCGGGCGAAACGGGAAAAGAAGCGGGTCATCTGCGTGGGAACCACAAGCTGCCGTACCGTGGAGAGTGCGGCGGACGAAGAAGGCAGGGTGGCGGCAGGATGCGGGAATACGGAAATTTTCATTTATCCGGGATACCGGTTTAAGGTGCTGGATGAACTGATTACCAATTTCCACCTGCCCGAATCCACGCTGGTGATGTTGGTATCCGCATTGGCGGGCAGGGAGAACGTATTGGCGGCTTACCGGGAAGCGGTTTCGCTGGGATACCGGTTTTTTAGTTTTGGGGATGCGATGCTTATCTGTTAACACCGTTTTCGTACATTTGT
>CANTGP010000162.1 GCA_947653315.1 uncultured Lachnospiraceae bacterium | reverse complement strand
CCTGTCCCATAAAGAGCAGTTTCTTGCCGCAGTGTCCGAACATGTAAGTATAACCCACCCGCAGGTTGGCATATTTATCCACCTTGTATCCCGGCATCTTGTTGACCATGGAACATTTTAAATGTACCACTTCGTCATGGGACAGGGGTAGGATATAATTCTCCGCATTATTATAGCTCATGGCAAATGTCATGGCATAATGGTTGTTCTTACGGAACAGCGGGTCCAGTTTCATGTACTCGCAGAAATCATGCATCCAGCCCATATTCCACTTAAAGCTGAAGCCCAAACCTTCATCTTCGATATCACCCGTCACTTTCGGCCATGCCGTGGATTCCTCCGCAATGGTTAAGAAACCGGGATAGGTACCGAGCACCACGGAATTCAGGTGCTTGAAGAACTCAATGGCTTCCAGATTCTTGTTCCCGCCGTATTTATTCGGAACCCACTGTCCGTCCTGTTTTCCATAATCCAAATACAGCATGGAAGCCACCGCATCCACGCGGATACCGTCCACATGGAACTCTTTTAACCAAAACAGCGCATTGGCAATCAGGAAATTCTTCACTTCCGTTTTCCCGTAATTAAAAATCTTCGTTCCCCAGTCGGGATGTTCCCCCAGCCGCTTATCGGGATGCTCAAAGATGCACTGCCCGTCAAATTCCGCCAGCCCGTGTTCATCGGTGGCAAAATGCGCAGGTACCCAGTCCAGGATGACCCCGATCTTATTCCGGTGCAGTTTGTTTACCAAATACATAAAGTCCGTAGGTTCCCCATGCCTGGACGTAGGCGCATAATAACCCGTCACCTGATAGCCCCAGGAACCGTCAAAAGGATACTCCGCAATGCCCATCAGTTCGATATGGGTATACTTCATTTCCTTCAAATACTCCACGATACGGTCCGCAAACTCGCGGTAGTTATAAAAGCCGTCCGGCGTCCCGTTTGGATGTTTCATCCAGGAGCCGATGTGGCATTCGTAGATGGCAATGGGCTCCTTGTTCTGGTCCTTCCCGTTCCTTTCCTTCATCCATTCCCCGTCCGTCCAGGTGAATTTGGATAAGTCCGTGGTCTTGGAAGCATTTCCGGGACGGAATTCCGCATAGTTGGCAAACGGATCCGCCTTGTACAGCTTCCTGCCGTCGGGCGTCCGGATTAGGAACTTGTACAGCTCATTCACGCCGACACCCGGAATGAAAAGCGCATGGATACCCCCGGCTCCTAAACGCTTCATTTCATGGCTTTCTTCATTCCAGCCGTTAAACGTGCCGATGACATGGACGCTTGCCGCATTCGGCGCCCAAACGCCGAAAAACATGCCTTCCACCCCGTTTTCCACCGAAGGATGGGCGCCCAGCTTCTTGTAGATGTCGTAATGCGTACCCTGTGCAAACAGGTATTGGTCCGCTTCCGAAATGAACACCTGGCCTTCCGGATATCCCTGCTGTACTGTTTTTGTTTTCTTTTTTGCCGTTGTTTTTGCTGCTGCCATAAATACTACCCCCTGCTTCTTATAATTTATTTAGGTAAATTTATTTAGATTAATTTATTAATAATGCATAAAGTCCTTCTCCCGCAGGATAATCATATCCTCCGCATCATACCGTTTCCCGAACAGGACATCAAAGAAATGTTTCGGATTCTTTTTATCCGCAAAATAAATCGCATCATCCACCAAATCCTTGACTTCCGCCACCGTCACCTCATGGTCGCTGGTCTGCATATCCGCAATCCTTGTATGGAGCGCCAGAATCCCCAGTTCATCGATGGAATATTCCTGCTCCTCCGCATACAGCTTGGCATATTCCACCAGCGAATGGTCGTCCAGGGATTCGATGTCTATCCGCGCATTAAAATTATCCATCAGGGAACGGTTTTTGCGTAAGAAGATGTTCATCTCATCCTTCTTCGCCTCCATGACCACAAAAAGTCCCCGGTTTTCCTTCGCCAGCGCCTTATTCAAATCCGTGGCGGTGCCGCTGGACATGTCCGTGGCATGTTCGATGATCAGCGCCCCGTCCGTCAGTTTCATTAACGTCGCCTGCACATCCTTTTTATTTAACGTCTCGCCGGAAATCTTCGCCACCTTGCCGGAAAAGTTCCGGTCGGACAACTGCATCATGCGCACCAGGTTTTTCGCCAAATCCAGCGTACCCGCTTCTTCTTCCCCTGTCACAATCACGTTTCCGCTGTAGGAATCCATGCTCATCTCATCTATGGCATGGATAATCTGTTCCTTTGATTTATGGTTATGGGCAAATCTGCCGAACAGCTCCTTTTCTTCCTCGGAAAACGGACGGAGCTTATGGTCCGCATGTGTGCCGGGTCTGCCGTCCTTCGCCGGTTTCTCCGCCGGTTTTGCACGGTAGTCCGTGTCGTATCCGTCGTCGGTTTCCTCCGGGTCCCTGATTCCGGCCAGCTCCCGCACCGCTTCTATGGACAGTGCTTCCGCGGAAAGTTTCTGCAGGGACAACCCGTCCCCCGCCTGTTCGTCCGCCGCCAAAATTTCGATGGGCACTTTTTCCGCTGCGGGTTCGGCATCTTTCGGAGCCTCGCCGGGATTATGTTCCGCGGCTTCCTCCCGCGCCTGTGACGTAACTGCCGTCTCCGGCATGGTTTCCGCCGGTATTTCCCCGGCTGAGGCTGCCTCCGCCGCTTCCCCGGACATTCCGGCGGCTGACGCTTTCAAATCTTCCCCTGCCGCGCCCGCCGCAGCTTCCGCCGCCATAGCGGTTGCCTCTTTCCCTGCCGGACGGCTTCCCGCAGGTTCCGCCGCCTGTGTTCCCGCCCTGGTACGGCCAAGGCTTTCGGACGCGCCCCTGACATCGGCGATGTTTATGATATTATCCTTATTTTTATGTTCTTCTTCCGGCTCCGGCAAAACGGCCGCATCCTTCTTCCTTCCCACGCTCCGCACAATATCCGTCAACTGTTCTTCCGTCAGTTCGCTGGGATCTACGGTATTTTGTGCGGATTCCTTCATAATGGCTTCTATGACCGCTTTCTCTAACTGTTCCAACAGACCGCTTTTCTTCGCCTCGTCGAATTCCGAGAACATGTTGCCGGTATGCTGCTGCACCCGCTTGCGCACATCCTGGCGGCGTTTTTCTTCATTTTCCCGCTTCGTCCGCTCCCACTCCGCCATAATGTCGGCAATGTTCATCTGTCCCGTAATCTGTTTCTCCACGTTCGCGCTGTTCGGTACCACCAAACTGATCTGCCCATCGTATTCCTGGGAAAGCATCTGTTCAAAACCGGAAGGTTTATGGTTTTTCATTAAGGTCGGATGCGCCTGCACCGGTTCCGGGGAGGCTTGGGCTCCCTGGGGTTCCTGCTGCCCTCCGTCAGCCGCGGGCAGTCCCGCTACCGTCTCCCTTGCTTCCGGCTCTTTGGCTTCCCGGCCTTTTACGTCCTGCAGGGTTTCGCTTCCCCCTGTGCCTTCCGCTGTCCCGTCCTGTACCTGCCGGGGCTGCATCGCTTTCTGCACCGCCATGGCATATCGGGGCGGCAGGACATTGGGGGAAACCACTTTCTGTCCGGGAAAAAGTTCTTTCGTATCCCCGAAATTAATCCGTTTCGTATCCTGCCGAAGAATATCCGGAATCATTTCCTCTTGGGAATTTCCGTCCCCGCCGTCCTGCGCGGCGTTTTCATCTTCCTCAAAAAAGACTTTTTCCTCTACCACGGCAGACTGCGCTTCCTCCGGTTCCCCTTCTTCCTCCAAATCCACAAATTCCAATTCCCCGATTTGCAGCTTCGGTGTTTTACTTTCCGCCAGCGGCAAATCCCCGGTCTCCTGGAGCAGCGGCGCGACAATGGACTCCATGACCGGCTCCATGGAAGGACGTTCCGGCTGGAACTGGAGTTTCCTGTCGTCCCCCAAAATCTCCCTCATGCTCTCCGCAAGCTCTTTCTGCAGGTTCAGGGTATTGTATTTGCCAAGATCCACGGTCTTAACCTTAAATTCTTCCTCGTCCCC
Organism: uncultured Lachnospiraceae bacterium; assembly: GCA_947653315.1. Taxonomy (GTDB): domain Bacteria; phylum Bacillota; class Clostridia; order Lachnospirales; family Lachnospiraceae; genus Kineothrix. The sequence goes on along the minus strand of CANTGP010000162.1, from coordinate 2,868 downwards.
GCTCCCGGCGTCTTCCTCCGGTTCCCCGTCATCCTCTGTCTCTGTCCCGGGCTCCGTGTCCGCTTCGTCTTCTTCCTCCCTGTCGTCCGCCTCCTCCGGTTCCCCGTCCTGTTCCGCACCGTCGTCCGCTTCTTCCTCCGTATCGCCCGCTTCTTCCTGTACGTCGTCTTCCGTTAGCAATCCCTGCTTCATCAACCGGAACTTCTCCTGCTGGGACTCCGTCAAAGGTTGGTGGAGCTGCTTTAATTCCAGCGCTTTCATGACATATCTGCCTTCGCCGAACCAAAGAATCATTTCATCGCATTCTTCCACACATTTGGTTTCCAACCCGATCCGGTGGTAAAGGTATGCCAGTTCATACGCCCATTTTTCCCGGTAATCCCGTTTCTTGAATTCCTCCAAAACCGCAATGCGTTCTTCCAGGCTCACGTCCTGGGCTTCATACAGCTTATACTGTAAGATGTATCTCCCCGTATCCTTCGGTGCAATCTGGACAAATTCCTTATAATATTCAATCGCCTGTACAAATTCTCCCATCTTTATGGAAAGCTCACATAAAGAATAAACAATCAGGCGGCCGCCCGGATGGCGTTCGTATGCCATTAAAAGAATGTCCTTGCTCTCCTGGAACTTACGGTTAATCTTATATAAATCGCTGATGGTACAGAGCATCATTACACTTTTGACCCTGTGCCAATCGATGGTATCCGCAATCTTGACCGCTTCTGCAAATTCTCCTTTGGCAATTAAGGACTTTATTTCCTCTGCACGTACTTTATATTCGTACTTATCCAAGGTACTCACCTCATAAATCTGTCTTTTTCATCCACATGTGCCGTGACGCATACCGCCACAGGTATAAAATATCCCCATTTTTCATTGTCTTAGTTTACCATAGGAGATTCCCAATGTCAAAAATATTATTCGTTATTTGCCACCCTGTTTTTGCCATGCGTCAGCCGTCCCTGCATCTTTCCCGCTGCCGCATGGGAGCAGGTCGCTCAATACGGCAAACTGCTCCAGCGTAAGCGACTCCCCGCGGACGGTGGGCGGAAGTCCCATCTGCCCCAGCGCCACGGTCACGGCTTCTTTGGAAAGCTCCAGCCCCGCCGCATTTGCCAGCCCGTTTACCAGTGTTTTCCGCCTTTGGTTAAACGATGCGCGGATGAAATCAAACATCCGCCGCTCATCCTTTACCCTGACCGGGGGCTGCCCATGACGGGTCAGCCGGATAACTGCGCTTCCCACATTCGGTCTTGGCATAAAGCAGGCAGGGGGTACCTGCATGACGGTTTCCGGTTTTGCATAATACTGTACCGCAAGGGACAAAGCCCCGTAATCTTTGGTGCCGGGTCCGACCTGCATCCGCTCCGCCACTTCTTTCTGTACCATAACGGTAATGCTCTCCAACGGGACGCCGCTTTCCAACAGTCCCATGAGAATGGGAGTGGTGATATAATACGGAAGGTTTGCCACCACCTTAACGGGGTTTCCCCCGTTCCTCTCCTCCACCATCCGGCGGATGTCCGTTTTCAGGATATCCTGGCAGATGACCGTCACGTTATCATATGCGGAAAGCGTATCTTCCAAAATGGGAATCAGCGCCCGGTCAACCTCCACTGCCACCACTTCCCTCGCCCGTTCCGCAAGATACTGTGTCATGGTACCGATGCCGGGGCCGATTTCCAGCACACAGTCCTGTCCCGTGATGCCGGAGGCCGCCATAATCTTTTCCAGGATATTGCCGTCGATTAAAAAATTCTGTCCGTATTTTTTCTGAAAATGAAACCCGTATTTCCTAAGCACCTCAGCGGTACTTCCGGGGGTTGCTAAAAATGCCATGTTTTCCTGTCCTTCCCTGCCCGTTCCTTATACAATCCGGAACAGACGCTTCGCATTCCGTGTGGTGATTTCCACTACTTCATCATAATCCATTCCTTTGATTTGCGCAATTTCTTTTGCAATTAAGGGAAGATAAAGGGATGAATTCCGTTTGCCCCTGTACGGATTCGGCGCAAGATAGGGGCTGTCCGTTTCCAGCAGAATGTTTTCGATGGGAATGTATTCCACGGTCTCCTTTAATTTCCTCCCGTTTCGGAACGTTACCACGCCGCCGATGCCGAAGTAATAATCCATATCCAAATATTCCCTTGCCGTTTCTTTCGTATAGGAATAACAGTGGATAACCCCTTCCACCCCGCACGCGGCCGCTTCCTTCACACGCTCCAGCGTGTCCTTCGCCGCCTCCCTGGAATGGATGATTACCGGCAGGTCCGCTTCCGCCGCCAACTGTAACTGCCTTTCCAGCCATTTTTTCTGCGTCTCCCGGTCCGGCTCCTCCCAGTGGTAGTCCAGCCCGATTTCCCCCACCGCCACAATCTTCGGTTGGGCGCATTGCTCCTTCAGCCACCGGAATTTCCCTTCATCCAGCTCCGCCGTTTCCGAAGGATGCACGCCTGCCGCCCCGTAAACAAACGGGTATTTTTGTGCCAAAGCCACGGTCTGTTCCGTGGTTTTCAGGCTGGCTCCCACATTGACCACATAACCGATGCCGTTTTCCCACAGACTGCCAAGCAGGACATCCCGGTCCCCGTCAAAGGCTTCGTCGTCGTAATGCGCATGGCTTTCAAATATCATGTTTTCCTTTCCTTTCATCTGTTTTTCCCTGTTTTTTGGGGATTCTTAAAATTTATTTATTTTTTTTCTTAAATTTTTAAAAAAAACTCTTGCAAACCAAAAGACATTATACTATAATAACTCTTGCGTTGTAAATGAAATATCCATATCCATTTATCCCGCAGAAATATATGCGCTGCTAGCTCAGTTGGTAGAGCACCTGACTCTTAATCAGGGTGTCCAGGGTTCGAG
>CANTGP010000161.1 GCA_947653315.1 uncultured Lachnospiraceae bacterium | reverse complement strand
CAAAAAGAGGGATGCAGAATTCCTTCCCGCATCCCTCCTCGGCTGCCTAACCTGTTAAAACCTATTCTGTTCGAAAACGTTCCAAATTACATTGCCGCATAAGCCCCGTTTGTGATTTTTACTGCCTTGGGCTCTTTATTCGGTTCGCCGGAAGCGTCCCAGGTCATGCCTACGCCGGTAAGTCCGTCCAGCGTAATTTGGGGCATTGCCGCTTTCATTGCCTCGCACATTGCGGACATATCCATGTCGGGGGTAATGCCTGCTTTTTCGCCGGCTGCCTTGATGGCATAAACGGCATCGTATGCGTCTGCCGCAAACTGGTTCGGCGTATCGCCGAATTTTTCTTTATATGCGCTTACGAATTTCTGGGTCAGTTCGTCTTCCGCATCCGCCGCAAAAGGAGTTAAAAGCATAACGCCTTCTGCCAGGGAAGTATCGAAATTTTCCACGTTAAGGATACCGTCCAAACCGTCGCATCCGAAGAAAATGGGCGCATAACCAAGTGTGGAGGACTGGGAAAGAATCAAGGATGCCTCCGTATAATAAATGGGTAAAAATACCAGTTCCGCACCGGCATCTTTTGCCTTTTGGAGCTGTACGGAGAAATCCGTCTTGCTGTCTGCGGTAAACGCTTCCGCAGATACGATTTCAAAAGGCTGGTTTGCCGCTTCCGCCGCAAATTTCTCGTAAATACCGGAAGAATAAATATCGGAGCTGTCGTAAATAACCGCAACGGTGGATGCAATGGCGTTTTCACCGATGTACTTCGCGGAAGCCATTCCCTGGTTCGGGTCGGAGAAGCATACGCGGAATGCGTTGTCATATTTTACACAGTCCACGGAAGATCCCGAAGGGGTGAGCTGGAACATATTGTCTTCCGCCGTTTTCTCCGCTACCGCAACGCTGCACCCGCTGGTAACGGTACCCATCAACATCTGCATACCCCAGTCTTTTAACGTATTGTATGCGTTTACGGATTTCTCCGCATCGCATTCGTCGTCTTCAAATTTAAACTCAATCTGCACGCCGTTGATGCCGCCTGCCGCATTGATTTCATCTACCGCAAGCTGTGCCGCGTTCTGTACCGCCACGCCGTATACCGCAGCGCTTCCGGTCGTGGGACCGATACCCCCGATTTTAATTACGGCGCCGCCTGCCGATGCGGTTTCCCCGCCTGCTTCCGAAGTTGTGTTGGATGTACCGGCTGCTGCCGCACCGTTATCCGCTGCCGCGCCATCCGTAGAGGAAGCTGCGCCATCCGCGGAATTACCGCAGCCGGCAAGCAGGGATGCCGCCATTGCAGAAGCCATAACAGCACTGATGATTTTGTTGTACTTTTTCATAATATCTCCTCCATGAATCTTTATGAATTATTTTTGGATAATATTACTCTGAAAAAAAGTCTTTGTCAATGTCATTTTTTACATTTTGTGAGAAATGGCAATATTCGCGGATATTTTTCTTTTTTTATGGGCAAAATAACACCGATATATGAGTAAATATCAGCAAGATTAAGAATGGAGGTTTTGGAAATGAACAATAAAGCATTGGATTATACAGCCCTTACCCTTGCCATCATCGGCGCGGTGAACTGGGGGCTCATCGGTTTTTTCAGCTTTGACCTTGTTGCCTTTATCTTCGGTAATCTGACGTGGATATCCAGAATCATATATGCAATCGTGGGCGTCTGCGGGATATACCTGATTACCTTTTATATGTATCCGGGACGTTCCGCCGGGGAAACGTCATAAAAGGAATACTTTTTAAAACATCAAAAACGGCGCTGTCTGGTCAGGCAGCGCCGTTTTTGACAATCACATTCATCCAAACGCCCTTTTTTACAAGAATAAAACCGATGATGCATTTTACGATGTCAATGAACTGGCAGGCAAAAAACAGGAAGATAATGGGCAGTCCGGTATAGCGGGACAGTACATAGGCAAGCGGAATATTCACCAGCCACACATACACACTGTCAAAAAAGAAAGTAACCAGCGTCTTCCCACCGCAGCGCAGCGTAAAATAAGCGGCATTGATAAAGGCGTGCATGGGCATGTACAGGGACGCAATAACGATAAAACGTGCCGCCAGCCGCCGGATGTCGTCCGATGTATTGTAAAGAGCCGGAAACAACGGGGAAAACAACGCCATGACGGCCCCGATAAGCGCACAGGATGCCGTGCTGAAAAAAATCAGTTTCCGGTCGGTATCCTTCGCCTCGTCCAGTTTTCCCGCGCCCAAAAGCTGTCCCACGATAATGCCCACCGCATTTCCCATGGCAATGAATGCCACGTTAAAAACGTTGGAGATGGTGGAGGAAATATTGAAGGCAGCCACCACGCCAAGTCCCCGGACGGAATAACACTGCACCAAAATTGCCTGCCCAAAGGACCATAACGCCTCGTTTAACATCAGGGGCGCCCCGGTAACGATAATCTTTGCCGCCAAAGCGGCAGGGATTTTCAGGCTGCGGTAAGCGCCGTCGATAAACAAATGGGTTTCTTTATGCCGGTGCGTCCATCCGGCTACGATAAACAGTTCCACGAAACGGGATACGGTGGTTGCAATGGCGGCGCCTTCCACGCCCAATACCGGAGCGCCGAATTTCCCGAAAATCAGGATATAATTCAGCACCAAATTCACAAACACCGCCGTAATGCCCGCTTTCATGGGAAGCACGGTTTCCCCCGTCTCCCGCAGCGTACCGGAATACGCCTGGATAACGGCGAACGGAACCATTTCCACCATCATAATCCGCAAGTAGCGCCGCGCATACCAAAGGGTGGATTCCAACGTAACGGCATCCCCCGTATCATGCAAATACAGTGAAATTAACGTTCCGCCAAACAGTGCAAAAACCGCCAGTCCCACTGCCGTAATGGCAAAACAGATGAGCAGCTTCGCGCGGAACGTATCCCGCACCCCTTTGTGGTCCTTGCACCCGTGGTACTGGGCGGTAAAAATCCCGGCTCCCGACACGCCGCCAAAAATGCAGATGTTAAAAACGAACATAAGCTGGTTGACAATGGCGACACCCGACATCTGTTCCGTGCCAATCCTGCCCACCATGATATTATCCAACAGACTGACAAAATTCGTGATTCCGTTCTGTATCATAATCGGTACGGCGACGGCAAGCACCATGCGGTAAAATTTCCTGTCCCCGATATATTTCTTCATGTATATTTCCTCATTCCAGACCAAACTCCGAAACTTCTACCGCTTTCCCGTCCCGCCAAATACGCTCCAAATCATAAAACAGACGGTTTTCACGGTCGAAAATATGGACAATCAAATCGCCGAAATCCATCAGAATCCAGTTTGCCGTGTCATAGCCTTCAATCTGTTTTACCGGCAGACCGCTTCGTCCAAGCTGTTCCTCCACATGGTCGGTAAGCGCCTGTATCTGGCTGCGGTTGGAACCGCTGGCGATGATAAAGTAATCCGCAAGGACGGATACCCCGCTGATGTCAATGACTTTGATATCTTCCGCTTTTTTGTCTCCAAGCGCTTGGATGGCAATCCGCGCCATATTTTTTGATTTTTCCTTAAAATCTTCTTTCCGTGTATCGTTTTTTGTCATGGAATCCTTACTCCTTTCCAAATTCCGCTCATATGGCGGAAGACTTCCTTTCAGCCATATATTCCTTGTAAAAATCATAGGTCTTCTGTGTCATGGGATCCACATCGCCGTCCACCTGGTTTAAGTAAACCAACGTGTCTTTCAGGATACGGAACAATGCCTCATCCAAATCCTGGAATGCCAGCCGGCGGATTTGGGTCAGGTTCGGCGCCTGTTTCCTTCCCGGTTCGATGTAGTCCGCAATATAAACGATTTTTTCCAGTAACGACATATCCGGTCTTCCGGTGGTGTGGTTTAAGATGGCGTTGATAATATCGCTGTCGTGAATATTAAATTTACGCATGGCAATATAGCTCCCCACCTTCGCATGGAGCAGGAAGGGATTGCGCCGCTCGATTTCATTGACGCTGATATTGTGTTTTTCACAGATATGCAGCCGCTTTTCATTGCTCATGCATTTCGCGCAGTCGTGCAGCATCCCGGCAGTCTGCGCTTTTAACATATCGCCGCCGTAACGCATGGCAAGCGCCGCCGCCGTATAAGCGACCCCAAGGGTATGCTCGAAGCGTTTGGCATCCAATGTTTTCTCCATGGCTTTACGGATTTTCTTTATGCTTGACGATTTGGCTTCCATTTGGCGTCCTCCGTATATAAATGATGTTGTTCGATATAAGAAATCACTTGGTCGGGAACCATGTAACGGATGGACTGCCCGTTTGCCAAACGCATCCGGATATCCGTGGAGGAAATATCGATTTCCCGGAATGCTATTTGGAAAATACGCGCGCCGAATTTATCCGTCAGGTAGGAAATCTGTTCCTTAAGCCTGTCCGCGTCCTTATCGTCCCGTATGGCCGCAAGCACCGTACAGTCATGGAAAATGCGTTCCGGCTCCTTCCATGTCTCCATGGAAAAAAGGCTGTCCGCACCGACGATAAAGTAAAAATCCGTCTCCGGTTCCTGCTGTTTCAACCGGGCAAGCGTGTCGCAGGTATACGTGTTTCCGCTGCGCCGGACTTCTATGTCCGATACGGAAAATGCCGGATTGTCCTGTGTGGCAAGGAGCGTCATCTCATAGCGTTCCCTTCTGTCCAGGATTTCCGCTTCCCTTTTCATGTAGGAACGTCCGCTGGGAATAAACAGGATTTCATCCAGCCCGAAATTGTCCCTCGCATTTTCCGCCAAAAGCAGGTGCCCGGTATGGATGGGGTTGAACGTACCGCCCATGATTCCGGTTTTCTTCCTGCGCCCTTTGCTTTCCATCTCTTGCCCCACGTCCTTTCCCCAGTCTTTTTGCCGCTCCGCCGCCTATATATGGTTTCCGGTTGCGGCGGCAGGAAATCCGGTTTCCCGTTCCCAAAAAGCTCCTTACTGCGGAAGGATAATTTTTTTATGCTCTTTGCTTTCCTTATATAATATGATTTTCCTGCCGATGACCTGCACCACCTGGGAACGCGTCCTGCCGGCAAGGGCTTCCGCAATTGCCTTCGGATCGTCCAAACAGTTTTTGAGTACGCTTATTTTCACCAGTTCACGAGTATTGAACGCCTCGGAAACCGCCTCGGTCATTTCCGGCGTCAGGCTTGCTTTCCCGATTTGGAGAACCGGCTCCAAATTGCTGGCAAGGCTTTTTAGGTAACTTCTCTGTTTGCTCGTCATATTGATTCTCAACTCCTGTTTTCTATTTGTAGTAATCAAAGGAAAGTCCGTACATGCGCACCGTATCCCCTTCCCCGATTCCCAGTTTTTCCAGTTCCTCCAGGATGCCGTTCTCCCTTAAGAATTTTTGGAAGAAAATAAATCCCTTTTCGGACTCCAAATTGGTATAACCCAGCATCTTTTCCACGCGGGGACCTTCCACCACATATTCGTCCGCCTTTTCGTCATAAGTAACGGTGAACGGTTCTCCTGCCCCATCATTCCACTCCGGGAAATACTCCTGTTCAAAAACAACCGGTTTATCGTCCATTTCTGCCAAAAGGTTGTTTACCGCATACAGCAAATCCCGGATTCCCTGTCCGCTGACCGCGGAAATGGGGAAAACACGAATCCCCTTTGGCTCAAATTCATCCCGTATCCGGCGCACCGTCCCGGCTTCTTCTTCCGAACCGGCAAACATATCGATTTTATTCGCCGCAATCACCTGCGGGCGGGCAGCGATTTCCGGGTTATAAGATTCCAGCTCCCTGTGGATGGCATAAATGTCCGCCACCGGGTCGCGTCCCTCCGTGGAAGCGGCGTCCACGATATGGATAATCACCTTCGTGCGCTCAATATGGCGCAGGAATTCATATCCCAGCCCGACGCCTTCGGAAGCGCCTTCAATCAGCCCCGGTATATCGGCAATGACAAAACCCTTGGCATCCTCCAAATCCACCACGCCAAGATTGGGGTTCAATGTGGTAAAGTGGTAATTGGCGATTTTCGGTCTCGCATTCGTTACCCTTGCGAGGAACGTGGATTTTCCCACATTGGGAAAGCCGACCAGACCGACGTCGGCAATCACTTTTAATTCCAAAAGCAAATCAAGCTCTTTCGCATCCTGTCCGGGCTGGGCATACTTCGGCGCCTGCATGGTGCTGGTGGCATAATGCTGGTTGCCGTTGCCGCCCCTGCCGCCTTTTAAAAGTACCATCCGCCTGTTATCCCCCGACATGTCGGCGATGACTTTGCCGCTTTCCGCTTCCTTAATCACGGTTCCGTGGGGAACCCGGATGACAATGTCCGCACCGTTTTTCCCTTTGCAGTTCTTTTTCCCGCCTTCGGCGCCGTTTTCCGCACAATATTTGCGGATATGGCGGAAATCGGTTAGGGTGTTCAACCCCTCGTCCACCTCAAAAACCACGCTGCCGCCGTTGCCGCCGTCCCCACCGTCGGGACCGCCGTTCGGGACATATTTCTCCCTGCGGAACGAAACATGCCCGTCACCGCCTTTTCCGCTTTTCACATATATTTTTGCCCTGTCTGCAAACATATCCAACCATAACCTTTCCGTGCAAAAAGAACGCTTCGCATCCTCAAATATGCGTCCGGTGACGCAGTTTCCCATAAGGAAAAAAGGCTTCAAACACATGGTATGTTTGAAGCCCGGTTCAATCGTACTATTGTTCAACAGGATATACGGAGGCTTGTTTCTTGTCTCTCCCTTTTCTTTCAAACCTGAGTACGCCGTCTACTAACGCGAATAACGTATCATCCCCGCCCCTGCCTACGTTTACGCCGGGATGGATCTTCGTTCCGCGCTGTCTGTAAAGAATGTTTCCTGCTTTTACGAATTGTCCGTCAGCCCTTTTCGCACC
>CANTGP010000160.1 GCA_947653315.1 uncultured Lachnospiraceae bacterium | reverse complement strand
AAGGAATTAAGCAATAAAGGAATTAAGCAATAAAGGAATTAAGCAATAAAGGAATAAAGGTGTCCCAGACATGCGTCCGCGCTGTATCCGCAAGTCTGGAATGCGTAAAAAGCAGCGCAGAAATGAGGTAAGCAATGCCAAAGAATCCGAACGTAAAAAAAGTACTGGTTATCGGCTCCGGTCCCATCGTCATCGGACAGGCGGCGGAGTTTGACTATGCGGGCACACAGGCGTGCCGCTCCCTGAAAGAAGAAGGAATCGAAGTGGTGCTGGTGAACTCCAACCCCGCCACCATTATGACGGACCGGGATATTGCGGATAAGGTGTATATCGAGCCTTTGACGGCGAAGGTGCTGGAGCAGATTATTGAAAAGGAAAAACCGGACAGCGTACTTCCCACGCTGGGGGGACAGGCGGGACTAAACCTCGGCATGGAACTGGACGAATCCGGTTTTTTGGAAAAGCATAACGTAACCTTGCTCGGCACGACGGCGAAAACCATAAAAAAAGCGGAAGACCGGCTGGAATTTAAGGAAACAATGGAGAAAATCGGCGAACCGTGCGCGGCTTCCCTCGTGGTGGAAAATATACCGGACGGCGTGGCGTTTGCGGCAAAAATCGGTTATCCGGTGGTGCTGCGCCCCGCATACACCCTTGGCGGTTCCGGCGGCGGCATTGCCCACAACCAAACGGAACTGGAGGAAATACTGGAAAACGGGCTGCGCCTTTCCCGTGTGGGGCAGGTATTGGTGGAACGCTGTATTGCCGGCTGGAAGGAAATCGAATACGAAGTGATGCGCGACAGCGCGGGCAACTGCATCACCGTCTGCAACATGGAAAACATCGACCCCGTTGGCGTGCATACCGGCGACAGTATCGTCGTGGCGCCTTCCCAAACGCTGATGGACAAGGAATACCAGATGTTGCGCAGTTCCGCCCTGAATATCATCAATGAACTGGAGATTACGGGAGGGTGCAACGTACAGTTTGCGCTGCATCCCGACAGTTTTGAATACTGTGTCATAGAAGTCAATCCCCGTGTCAGCCGTTCTTCCGCGCTGGCTTCCAAGGCAACGGGGTACCCGATTGCAAAAGTGGCGGCAAAGATTGCGCTTGGATATACGCTGGACGAGATTAAAAATGCCATAACGGGCAAGACTTATGCCAGTTTTGAACCGGCGCTGGATTACTGCGTGGTGAAGATTCCCAGGCTTCCGTTCGATAAGTTCATTACGGCGAAACGTACCCTTACCACGCAGATGAAGGCTACCGGCGAAGTGATGAGCATCTGTACGAATTTTGAGGGGGCGTTGATGAAGGCAATCCGCTCCCTGGAGCAGCATGTGGACTGCCTGTTAAGTTATGATTTTTCCAACCTGTCCGTGGAAGAACTGGCAGAGCGGATGAAAACCGTGGACGACCAAAGAATCTATGTCATTGCGGAAGCCCTGCGCAAAGGCATGGACATGGAAAGTATCCATGAAATCACCATGATTGACCGCTGGTTTATCGACAAGATTGCGGTTTTGGTGGAAACGGAACAGGCATTGCAGGCAGGACCGCTTACCGTGGAGCTGTTAAAAGAAGCGAAACGCATGGAATTCCCGGACCAGGTCATCGGCAGGCTCACCGGAAAGACGCAAGAGGAAATCCGTGCGATGCGTTATGAAAACGGCATTACGGCGGCGTTTAAGATGGTGGATACCTGTGCGGCGGAATTTGAAGCGAATACGCCTTATTATTATTCCTGCTTCGGCAGCGAAAGCGAGGCGGTGGAAACGCATCCGTCCAAAAAGGTATTGGTGCTCGGTTCTGGTCCCATCCGTATCGGGCAGGGGATTGAGTTTGATTATTGCTCCGTACATGCCACCTGGGCGTTTTCCAAAGCGGGCTATGAAACCATCATTGTCAATAACAACCCGGAGACGGTAAGCACGGATTTTGATATTGCGGATAAACTTTATTTTGAACCTTTGACGCCGGAGGACGTGGAGAACATCGTAAACATCGAAAAACCGGACGGGGCGGTCGTACAGTTTGGCGGACAGACTGCAATCAAGCTGACGGAAAGCCTGATGAAGATGGGAGTCCCCATTCTCGGCACCAGTGCGGAGAACGTGGACGCGGCGGAAGACCGGGAGCTGTTTGACGCCATTTTGGAGCAGTGCGGCATTCCGAGACCTTCGGGCGGTACGGTATATACGGCGGAGGAAGCGAAGGCGGTGGCGAACCGTTTGGGGTATCCGGTACTGGTGCGTCCGTCCTATGTGCTGGGCGGCCAGGGAATGCAGATTGCCATTTCCGACGGGGAAGTGGAAGAATTTATGGAAATCATTAACCGGATTGCGCAGGATCACCCGATTTTGGTGGATAAGTATCTGCAGGGAAAGGAAATCGAGGTGGATGCGGTCTGTGACGGTACGGATATCCTGATTCCGGGTATCATGGAGCATATTGAGCGGGCAGGCGTCCATTCCGGCGACAGTATTTCCGTGTATCCGGCGCAGACCATCAGCGGGAAAGTAAAGGAAACCATTGCGGATTATACGGCAAGGCTGGCAAAGGCGCTGCATGTCATAGGCTTAATCAACATTCAGTTTATCGCGGTGGGGGAGGATGTTTACGTTATCGAGGTCAATCCCCGTTCGTCCCGTACCGTGCCTTATATCAGCAAAGTGACGGGGATTCCCATTGTGGATTTGGCGACGGAGGTCATCATCGGCAAAACCATCCGGGAGCTTGGCTATGAACCGGGGCTGCAAAAGGAAGCCGGATATGTTGCCGTTAAGATGCCGGTATTTTCTTTTGAGAAAATCCGCGGGGCGGAAATCAGCTTAGGACCGGAAATGAAGTCCACGGGCGAATGTTTGGGCATTTCCAAAACCTTCCATGAAGCGCTGTACAAGGCATTCCTCGGGGCAGGCGTGGATTTGCCGAAGTTCCGCCAAATGATTATTACCGTAAAGGATGCGGACAAGGGGGAAGCCATTGAAATCGGCAGGCGGTTTGAAAAGTTGGGATATACCATCTATGCCACAAGAAGTACGGCAAATGCCTTAAAGGAGGCCGGTGTCCGTGCCCGTAAGGTAAACAAAATCAGGCAGGAGTCGCCGACGGTGATGGACCTTATTTTAGGCCATAAAATCGATTTGGTCATCGACACGCCCACGCAGGGGCGCGATAAGTCCAGGGACGGTTTCCTCATCCGCAGGACGGCAATCGAAACGGGCGTGAACTGTTTGACATCGCTGGATACGGCAAAAGCCCTGCTGACCAGTTTGGAACATGTGGGCGGGGAAGGAAAACTGACGCTGGTGGATATTGCTTCTTTATAATTGTTATATTATCTTATTATATTATCATATGGGGGACGGAGCCTTGAATTATGTGAAAGGAGCCCTGCTGGCGGCAGTGCTGTGCCTGCTCTGTGTCTTTCTGCCGCAGGGCGGAATGGGGACAGGAGCGGATGTGGGAGACGGAATCAGGATGGGGAAAGAACAGATGGTGGAATTACTCAGCGTCAGAATGGAGAAAATAAGGAGTTTGGGAATTACGGAAGCGGACGAATCCTTGGAAGAAACGATAAAAACGGAATGGCAGGAGGCTTCTTTTGGTTTTTACGATGGGGGAGAAAATACGGAAGCCGCTGTCGATGCCTGTATTTTCCAACATATCGGCGGCGGGAAGCTGGATTACGAAAGCTGGGAATGGACGCCCGGTTCCAAACAGGTGTATATGTTTGACGTGGAGGTTTTTGACGTTGGCAATATGTATACGAATTTCATGAATGGAATCCTGCCGCTGATGGACGGGGAAGTGTCCATTACGGATATTGAGGAGGATTTAAGCGGCGTGGATATGGAGTCGGGAAGCGGCGTACAGGTTTTGCGTTTTCAATGCAACGGAAATCCCTATGAATTCCGGGCAAAGGCATATTATGACTGGATGGACATGCGTGTGGTGGATTTTATGAATGACGTGTTGGAAGCGGAGCAGGCGGAAAAACGTCTTTGGGTGTCTTCCGACGGTTACCAGGGATGCATTATTTTCTTCAATACGAAGGAGTGGGCGAAAGAATTCCGCAGGATTATGGGCTATGGGCTGTCAAACGGGGCAGATTGAAAGCGGAAAGGAAGCCGGAAGCGGATGAAAAAAGGAAGGAAAAAGGAAGGAAAACGGCGTGGAAAGCAATAACAGGAATTACGCGAAGGAACTGGAACGGCTCATAGCGGAGCCGGATGCCGGACAGGGAGCCTGCAGGAGCGTCCTGCTGCACAGTTGTTGCGCCCCGTGCAGCAGCTATGTGATGGAATACCTGCGGGAGTATTTTGACCTGACCGTATTTTACTATAATCCGAATATTACGGAGGATGCGGAATACCGCAAAAGGGTGGAGGAACAGAAGCGCCTGATTGGGGAGTACAACCGCCAGGTGGAGATGCATTGCCTGGAAGGGATGCATTCCACGGCTGCGGCGCGGAGGATTCAGGTCATTGAGGGGGAATACGAACCCGCGTGTTTTTTTGCGGCGGTAAAGGGGTTGGAGGACTGCCCGGAAGGCGGGGAACGGTGTTTTGCCTGCTACCGCCTGCGGTTGGAGAAGACGGCGCAGCTTGCGGCACAGGGGGGTTATGGTTTTTTTACCACGACGCTGACCATCAGTCCGCTTAAGAACGCGCGGAAGTTAAACGAAATCGGGGAAGAACTGGCAGGAAAATACGGGGTGGCTTTCCTGCCTTCGGATTTTAAGAAAAAGGACGGTTATAAACGTTCCGTGGAGCTGTCCGGGCAGTTCGGGCTGTACCGCCAGGATTACTGCGGGTGCGTGTATTCCAGGGTTTCTGCCGCCGCCCGTTTGGCGGAGCGGACGGAATTGGCATAAAAAACGGATGCCGGAGGCTGGATAGTTACGAGAAAGGAGAACTTATGGAAAAACTTTTGGATTTGGTATCGGAGGAGATGAAGCAGGCGTTTGAGGCAGCAGGATATGACGGCGGTTTGGGAAAAGTAACACCGTCCAACCGTCCGGATTTATGCGAATACCAGTGTAACGGAGCCATGGCGGGGGCAAAGCAGTATAAGAAAGCGCCGATGGCGATTGCACAGGATGTGGTAAACGCATTGGGGGAAAGCAAAGTATTCGCGGAAGCGGGGGCGGTGAATCCGGGCTTTTTGAATTTAAAGCTGAATCCCGCATTTGTAAGGAATTATTTGGAGCGCATGGCGCAGGCGGAAAAATTCGGACTGGAAATGCCGGAACATCCCAAAAAAATTGTAATTGATTACGGCGGTCCCAACGTGGCGAAACCGCTGCATGTGGGGCATCTGCGTTCCGCGATTATCGGGGAGAGCGTGAAACGGATTGCCCGTTATGCGGGGCATGAAGTAACCGGGGATATCCATTTGGGCGACTGGGGGCTTCAGATGGGGTTGATTATTACGGAGCTGCGGGAACGGCAGCCGGACCTTCTTTATTTTGAGGACAATTATGAAGGGGAATATCCGGCGGAGGCGCCTTTTACCATTTCGGAGCTGGAGGAAATTTATCCCACGGCGAGCGCGAAGTCCAAGGAGGACGCCGCTTACAAGGAAAAGGCAATGGATGCCACATTCAAGCTCCAAAGCGGCGTAAGGGGGTACCGCGCCCTTTGGAAGCATATCATGGACGTATCGGTGGCAGACCTTAAGAAGAATTATAAGAACCTGAATGTGGAATTTGATTTGTGGAAAGGGGAATCGGATGTCCACGATTTGATTCCGGCGATGGTGGAGGAGATGAAAAAGGGTGGTTACGCATATCTGAGCGAAGGCGCCTTGGTGGTGGATGTGAAGGAGGAGACGGACACGAAGGAGGTGCCGCCCTGCATGATTTTAAAATCGGACGGCGCTTCCCTTTACAACACTACGGACCTTGCCACCATCATGGACCGTATGGACAAAATCAATCCCGACGAAATCATTTACGTGGTGGACAAGCGGCAGGAATTGTATTTTGAGCAGGTGTTCCGCTGTGCAAGGAAGACGAAACTGGTGCGGCCGGAAACGGAGTTAAAATTCTTAGGTTTCGGCACGATGAACGGGAAGGACGGTAAGCCCTTTAAGACAAGGGAGGGCGGCGTAATGCGTTTGGAATCGCTGCTGGAGGAAATCAACGGGGAGATGTACCGCAAGATTATGAGCCAGGAAAACCGTACCATGCCAGAAGGGGAAGCAGGGGAAACGGCGAAGATTGTCGCCCTGTCGGCAGTGAAATACGGGGATTTGTCCAATCAGGCATCCAAGGATTATATTTTTGACATCGACCGTTTCACGTCCTCGGAAGGGGATACGGGACCGTATATTTTATATACCATCGCCCGCATGAAATCCATCCTCGGCAAATATGCGGAGACGGGTGGAAAGACGGATGCGGCGGCACTGCAGCCTGCGTCCGGCGCATCGGAAAAAGATTTGATGCTGCAGCTTGCGGGCTTTAACGCCATGATGGAAGGGGCTTATGCGGAAACCGCGCCCCATAAGGTATGTTCGTATATTTATGACCTTGCCAATGCGTTTAACCGCTTTTACCATGAGACGAAGATTCTGACCGAGGAGGACCGGACGAAAAAAGAGGGATGGATTGCTTTGCTGGCGCTGACGCGGGATGTGTTGGAAACCTGCATCGGCGTGCTGGGATTTTCGGCGCCGGACCGGATGTAGGAAAGGCAGGGACAGATAGGAACAGGAAACCCAAATAAGAAATAGGGATGGGAAGTACGAAGGAAAAGAGGAATTTTGCCATATGCTAGAGCGTGTTTGAAAATTCATTCCTGGTATCTGCACTGCGACGTGTCGCATTAACATTTTGCGCGATATTTGCGCCAAATTCAGGTTACATAGCCCGCTATGCGCCCTTCAT
>CANTGP010000159.1 GCA_947653315.1 uncultured Lachnospiraceae bacterium | reverse complement strand
ATCAACGAACAGGTGGTATTTGGATGAAGATACCTTTAAACATTTTCAGGTTCCGATTCCTGCCATCCGGGAACAGGAAAGAATCTTGGAGCGAATCGGGAAACATGTTGAAAAAATGGAAAATGCAAAGCGTGAAATCAAAAGGCAGGAAGATGAAATCATGTCCATTATTGACGGGATTGTAGGCGGGAATCAATAAGGATAGGAAAATTTTGGACAAATTTAATAATTTCTTCCTTGTAAATTCTTCTTTTTCCGGCATATAATACGCTTTGAAGGCATAGGGGAAGAAAAACAAAGACAGGAAAGATAAGGGTGGAAGAAGTTACATGGAGACAAACAGCGGAAACGCACAGGAATTAAGGAACAGGGAACAGATTGAAATGTTTTTGAGCGGAAAGGACAGCATTGAGAAATTCATGCGCATGATGATGCAGTATGAATGTGCCATGTTGGAAATCAAAACAAAGCTGGATGTGTTGAATAAAGAGCTGTCGCTGCAGAAAAGCCGGAATCCTTTTGAAACGATTAAATGCAGGATTAAATCACCGGAAAGTATTTTGGGGAAAATGAAGAAAAACAACATTCCGCTGACGATTGCGGATATGGAAAAGAACCTCAATGACATTGCCGGAATCCGCGTTATCTGTTCGTTTCCGGATGATATTTACATGCTGGCGGACTGTCTGCTGGCGCAGGATGACATTACGCTGGTGGCAAAAAAGGATTATATCAGGAAGCCGAAACCGAACGGTTACAGGAGTCTGCATTTGATTGTGGAGGTGCCCATATTCCTGACGGATGAGAAGAAACCCATGCGGGTGGAGGTACAGTTCCGTACCATTGCCATGGATTTTTGGGCGAGCCTGGAGCATAAAATGAAATACAAAAAACATATTGAAAAAGCGGAAAGCATATCCAACGAGCTGTTTTACTGTGCGGAGCTGATTGCCCAACTGGACGGCAGGATGCAGCAGATACGGGAGAAAATCGAAAAAGGTTCGGGGGCATAAAGGATCTTTGGGACTGTTTCGCCGGCATAGGGATTCGTTGTAAACGGGTTTTGAGAAACATATTTTTTATGCGCTGATTCAGAAATGGCTTGTAATTCCCCTCAGGTATTTGTATAATATTGTATCATAAGGAAAAGTGTGTAAATACGATTAAGAATCTTTTGTGGTACAGGAAGAAGGTCTCCGTCGGGAGCAGAAAGAGGGGCTGCATGAGGATACCGGATAAAATTACGAAGAAGACGGTTTTAAAAATTATATGGATTGTTTATGCGTTGGTGAGCATGGTGGTATGGGTGCCCCAGATCGATAAGATGTTTATAAAGGATTATGCATCGGATTCGGCGTATCTTCCTTTGGACGACGGATGGGACGTTGCGGTTAACGGAGAGTTGTACAGGGATGTATCCCTGGGGGATTTCCGGTTTGGAGCGGTAAGGAAAGGCGACAGGATTATGATGCAGAAGGATCTTCCGGAGCATTTAGGGTTTACGGAAGGTGTCCTGCGTTTCCATATCCGGCAGTCGGCAGTGCGGATGTACATCGACGGGGAACAGGTTTATGAATACGGTTATGACCGGGTGGCGCAGAACAAAACCGTTGGAAGCGGTTTCCAGTTTATTAATTTTCCGAACGGATACCAGGGGAAGACGCTGGAAATTTCGCTGCTTGTGTCCGAGGACCTTGCGTTTACCAAATTGGATTCCGTGCGGATTTACGAATGGGAAAATGCTTACCGGATGCTTTTGACGGAAAACAGGATTCCTTTATTTTTTGGCTGCTTTTTGGCTGTTTTTGGTTTGGTCATCAATATTATTACGATATTTGCCCTGGCAGTATCCCTGAAATATATCAGGGCATTCTGCATTTCCCTGTTTTCTTTTCTGATGGGACTGTGGACCCTTTGTTATTATAATGTCATCCTGATTTTTTCCATGCCCCTTCATGCGGTATCACTGCTGGAGTACCTGACGCTTTACCTGGCGCCGGTGCCGTTGATTATTTATATGTGGGAAGACGTCAAGCGGTTGGAGCAGAAGTCCGTGACGGTATTTTACCGTATTTTGGCTGTGGTACATACGCTGGCTACGGTGTGGATGATAGGGCTTCATGCGCTGGATATCGTCCATTGCGCGGCAACGTTAAAATATATGCAGGCATTGATTGTACTGAATCTTGTGTTTTTTATTTTCGTCGAAATCAAAAACCTGAAAAAGAACCAAAGAATGGACCGCCTGTTTTTGGTCGGTATGCTGGTGATTGCGGTATGTATTGCTTATGATTTGGTAAGTTACTGCTGCAACCGTTATTTTGGGGCTGATTGGTTTTTGTTCCGCGGCATGACAGCCATGGGCGTGGTAATTTTCATCTTTATCCTGATTGCGGTATTCTATATGAACCTGACGCAGAAAATGATGCAGGAAAAAGAACGTGATTTTCTAATAAAAAGCGCGTATACCGATGAACTGACAAAAATACATAACCGCCGTTACTGCATCGAATATATGGAGCGGATTAAGGAATCCGAAAAGCTGGCATATACGGTGATTTGCTTTGACCTGAATAATTTAAAAACCGTCAACGATACTTACGGGCATTCCCAAGGGGATATCCTGATTAAAAGCGCTGCGGAAGTCATTGCACAGTCTTTTAGGGAAAGGGGCATTGTGGCGAGGATGGGCGGCGATGAGTTTATCGCCATATTGGAGACTGCGGACGAGAAGGAAGTCGCAAGGCTTGTGGAACGGTTTGAGGAGAACATTCGGAAAAAGAACCGGGAAAAAGAGGGACTGAACATGTCCATTGCCTACGGATATGCGTCTTGCGATGCGGGGGAATGCCAAATCGAAAGAGTATACCAAACGGCGGATGACCGTATGTATGAGAACAAAAAGCGGATGAAAAGCAGTGTGCGGTAAGCAGTGGCGGGATACCCTGTAATTTTTCCATGTATCATCACTAATTATGGAAGTAGTCCCTAAAAACGCTTCCTGTTATAATACAGGCAGAGGTGAATAGCCATGGAAAAAAGGAGAAAATTATTGGCAGGGGCGGCTTTGGCTGCAGGGGCTTTTTGCGTTTTGACCGGTTTGGGCGGATGCGGGAAAAAGGACGGAACGGGTGTTTACGCGCAGCCCCTTGTGGTGGATGTGTTTGACAGTGTGGCGAATTACCAGGGGATACAGCCGGGCTGGTATGCCAAAATCGTGAAAGATAAATTTAATATGGACTTAAATATTATTGCGCCGAATGTGGCGGGCGGAGGGAATACCCTGTATGAAGTGCGTTCCGCTGCCGGGGACCTTGGGGATTTGGTTATCAGCAACGGAGATCAGGATACGGTGCAGGATATGGTGGATGCCGGTCTTTTGCTCAACATGGAACCCTATTTAAAGGATAAGGAACTCATGCGGCAGTACGGGGATGCCATCCGCAGGGTGAACGGGGATATCACGCCGGAAGGAATTTATGTGATTCCTTCCGAGTTGTCCCAAAATCCGCCGTCGGTGCCGCAGGAAAGCCTGGAGCCGACGTTTGGCCCGTATCTGCGGTGGGATTTGTACGGGCAGTTGGGGTATCCCGCAATCCATACGCTGGAAGACCTGCTTCCGGTTTTGCGCGATATGCAGGAAATGGAGCCTTTGGCGGAGAACGGGAAGAAAACCTATGCGTTTTCCTTTTTTAAGGATTGGGACGGTAATATGATGACGGCGGCGAAGCAGCCCTGTTGTTTTTACGGTTATGACGAATTCGGATTTGGATTGGAAAAGGCGGACGGCAGTGATTTCCAAAGCATCATTGACGGGGATTCCTTGTATGTGAGGACATTAAAATTCTTTTTTGACGCAAACCAAATGGGGCTTGTGGACCCGCAGTCGGTAACACAGAATTATGGGGATGTGGTGCAGAAATATAAGGAAGGGCAGATTCTATTCTCCCCATGGCCGTGGATGGCGCAGACGGAGTATAATACGTTGGCACATAAGGAAGCGGGTAAGGGTTTTATGCTGGCGGATATCGGGGATATGAAGATTTATTCCAATGGATGTAACCGAAACGGCAACCGGAAACTTGTGGTGGGAATCGGCGTACAGGCGAAAGACCCTGAACGCTTGGCGGCTTTTATTGACTGGCTGTATTCACCGGACGGAATCAGCAGCAGCGGGGTGCAGAGCTCGGCGGGAACGGCGGGCCCCAGGGGACTAAGCTGGGATTATGACAAAGAAGGGGAACCGTACCTGACGGAGTTTGGCATACAGGCTTTACTGGACGGTAATATGGATGTACCGCAGGAATGGGGAGGCGGAAGCTGGTCAGAAGGAATATCCCGCCTGAATTTCATGCCGGTATCCCCTTGTGAGAAAGACGGAGGGGGACATCCTTATGCTTATGCATTGTGGGACAGCGTGGCAGAAATGACGGACACCGCCTTGGACCGTGACTGGAAAGAACATATGGGAGCCGGAAACGTGAGGGAGTTCCTGACGGAAAACGGGCGGATATTGGTATCGGCAGGCTGTGACTTCATTTCACCGCCGGAAAGCTCGGAAACCGGTACCCTGCGGGAGCAGTGCAGGAACGTTATCCAAAAGTATTCGTGGGAGATGGTTTTTGCAAAGGATGAGGAGGAATTTTATGCGCTGCTTTGGCAGATGCAGGAAGAAGCCGCCAGTCTCGGGTATTGGGAAGTATATGCGGTAGACGAGGAAAATGCGCGGATGTACCGGGAAGCAAGGAAAAAAGCGTTGGAGGAATATAAGGATGATCGTGGGAAATAGGGAAGGAAAAATTCTGTTCGGCGGGGATTATAACCCGGAACAGTGGGGGGAAGATGTGTGGGAGGAAGATATGCGCCTGTTCCGTATGGCGCATATCGACGTGGTGACGCTGAATGTTTTCAGTTGGGCGGCGCTGCAGCCAAAGGAGGATACGTATGATTTTGCAAAGCTGGACCGGATTATGGATTTGGTGGAGGCAAACGGGTTAAAGGTTTGCATGGCGACTTCCACGGCTGCGCATCCGGCATGGATGGCGAGGAAGTATCCGGACGTGCTGCGGACGGAGCATAACGGGATGCGCAGGAAGTTCGGCAGCAGGCATAATTCCTGCCCGAACAGCCCCACATACCGGAAATATGCGGTTCGGCTGGCGGAGCGGCTGGCAGAGCGGTACCGGGACCGGAAAAGTATCGTGGCATGGCATGTGGCAAACGAGTACGGCGGCGAGTGTTACTGTGAAAACTGTGAGAAGGCATTCCGCAAATGGCTGAAGGAAAAGTACGGGACGCCGGAGGAGTTAAACCGGGTGTGGGATACGGCTTTTTGGGGGCATACGTTCTATGACTGGGAGGAAGTGGTGGTTCCGAATTTGCAGTCGGAGGAATTTTATTGGGAAGGCAGCATCCGCACGAACTTCCAGGGTATTTCGCTGGATTACCGGAGATTTAATTCCGACAGTATGTTGGCGTGTTACCAATTGGAACAGGAGGCGTTAAAGAAGCATACGCCGCAGATTCCCGTGACCACAAACCTGATGGGGTTCTATAAGCCCTTGGATTACCAAAAGTGGGCGCGCAGCATGGATTTTGTATCCTGGGACAATTATCCGGCTTACGGTGCCGTACCGGAGCAGGCGGCAATGGCCCATGACCTTATGCGCGGGTTAAAGCAGGGAATGCCGTTTGCTTTAATGGAACAGACGCCCAGTGTAAGCAACTGGCATGTTTACTGTGCGTTAAAGCGTCCGGGGGTCATGCGGCTTTGGAGCTACCAGGCGGTGGCGCACGGGTCGGATACCGTGATGTTTTTCCAAATGCGCAGGAGTATCGGCGCCTGTGAGAAGTACCACGGGGCATTGGTTGACCATGCGGGGCATGAAAATACGAGGGTGTTCCGCGAGATGACCGCGCTGGGGGCGGAACTGGAGAAACTGGAAGGGGTTCTTTTGGGCGGCAGGACGGATGCGAAGGCTGCGATTGTGGTGGACTGGGATAACTGGTGGGCGGCGGAGTATTCGGCGGGACCCAGCAGGCTGATTTGTTATGCGGAGGAGATTCTCACCTATTATAAAGCATTTTACCGGCGGAATATCCCGGTGGATTTGGTAAGCGTGGAGGACGATTTGTCCGGTTACCGGCTGGTGGCGGCTCCCATGCTTTATATGTGCAAAGACGGATTTGACGAAAAACTGCGTCAGTTTGTGGCGGCGGGCGGTCATTTCCTGACCACTTATTTCAGCGGGTATGTGGAGGACCATGATTTGGTCGTGACCGGGGGTTATCCGGGAAGACTTAAGGACATCCTGGGAATTTGGGTGGAGGAGTCCGATGCCCTTCCGGAAGGAAACGGAAACTGGTTTGTGTACGGCGGAAAAAAATATCCGGCTACGGTGATGTGCGACCTTCTGCATACGCAGGGGGCGGAAACGCTTGCCGTATACGGGGAGGATTTCTATGCGGGAATGCCTGTGCTGACCGTGAATGGCTTTGGTAAGGGAAAGGCATATTATGTGGCGACCCGTTCCGATGCGGATTTTTACAAGGAGTTTTTGGGGAAAGTCTGTGATGACGCGGGAATTTGCCCGTTGCTGGAAACACCGGAAGGAATGGAAGCGGCGGTGAGGGAAAACGAAAACGGAAGGTTTCTGTTCCTGTTAAACCACGGGGAAGATACGGGGGAAGCGCTTCTTCCGCAGGCAGGGGAAGAACTGCTGACGGGCATAAAGTACGGCGCCGGGGAGAAAATCGTGCTGGAAAAAAAGGATGTGGCTATTCTCAGGATGGAGGACCGGTAACGGGAATTATCCCGCTGCAGGAAACGGAGTAATCAGGGAAATACCGGAATCGGGAGGATGTGATGGAGCAGGAAGAAAGAAGGGAATACGGAAAGGAATA
>CANTGP010000158.1 GCA_947653315.1 uncultured Lachnospiraceae bacterium | reverse complement strand
CTCGGCATGCTGTTGCTGCTTACATTGGAAAAATATAAAACGCACATTTTCCGTTAGGTGCCCGTGTGCATAAACGAGGGCAGCGCATAGACCATATGCGCTGCCCCAACTTATCAAACGTTTCCCATTACAGAATGTCTTCCCCGTCCCGGAACAATTTCCTCGTAAAATGAACGTTAAAAAACTCAATCACGGGTCCAAACCCAAATGCCGTCACCAACGTCCCAAGCCCTACGATGCCTCCTGTCAAAAAGCAGATCAGCGCACAGACTGCATCCGTGGCAATCCGGTGCCAAAAATAAGGGATTTTCGGCATCCGCTTTGCCATAATCAGCGACAGACTGTCATAAGGTGCCGTTCCCACATTCGGCGTTTGGTAAAGGGAGATACCGAAACCCGTAATTACCATCCCCAGTACAACAATCAGCACCCTGACTGCAAACATTCCCGGCTCCGGAACGAAGCCAAGCCATATGTTATAAAAAAAGGTCACGATATATCCTAACAGGAAGGCGTTTACCAAGGTCCCCGCCCCGATAAACTCCCTGCCAAACAGGAACTCAAGAAGAAAAATAAACACATTTAACAGGATTAGAAAAACGGCATATTCCATTTTCACGCATTCCGACAGCGCCATGACCATTCCGCTGAAAGGGTCATTCCCCAAACCG
Organism: uncultured Lachnospiraceae bacterium; assembly: GCA_947653315.1. GTDB lineage: Bacteria > Bacillota > Clostridia > Lachnospirales > Lachnospiraceae > Kineothrix. The sequence goes on along the minus strand of CANTGP010000158.1, from coordinate 6,292 downwards.
GAAAACTTAAAAATGCTGATTCCCATTCCGAGGAAAATATTCCCCACCACCATTACCGCTAACCGCTTTGCACCCGTTTTCTTAAAATATCCTGCCAACATTTTTCCTCTCCCGTCCCTTCCCCCGCGGCTCACAAACGGCCCCGGATTCCCTATTTTATCGACACCGTCGTATTTCCGCTGGCAGCCTTTGTATATAACCGCACGCCGCCGTTTCCATAGCTTCCCGATGCCTGGTTTCCCTTTTTGTTCCAATCCAGCGCCCCGTCAAAATCCGTCCGGATTATCCCGCTGACAGAACTGCCCTCATAGGAAAAGGCGCTTCCCTCCGGCAGCTCCAGTTTGATATCACCGCTGACGGTTGTCACGCTGATATCACCCGTTACCGCACCGAACACTGCCCGGATATTTCCGCTTCCCGCCGTGCCTTCCAGCTTTCCTTCCACGCCTTCCAGCGCTATATTTCCGCTTCCCGCCGCCACAAGGGTATTCCCCGCACCGCCGAGTACCCGGATATTTCCGCTTCCCGTGGAAATATCCCTGTGCCCTTCCGCCCTGTCCAGACTGATATTTCCGCTTCCCGCAGATAGTTTGATATCTTCCGCCTCCACATTCCTGCAGCGGATATTACCGCTCCCTGCGGACGCATCGAACGTATGCAGTACCAAATCCGCATCCGCCCCGATATTTCCGCTTCCCGTCGATACTTCCACCGCTCCGCGGTAACTTTCCGGCAGAAGGATTTCCACTTTATCCACTCCCCGGTTTCTGAAGCCAAACCAAAATACAGTGGAAAAATCATTCTCGCGTACAATGGATAAGGTATCCCCTTCCACCTTCATCTGCGTCTCCACGCTGCCATGGTTCTTATACAGGTACTCCCTTACCACAAATTCCGTTCCGTCGGTTTCCAAAAATTCCACGTTAGCGGAGCCGTACGCAATCTCCACCTTTTGGATACCGGCCATGGCAAATGTCCGCTCGCTGCCCGGTTCCGCGCTTCCCCATACAAATGCAAAGCCTGCACGGTTTCCGCTGCCCGCATATTCCGCCGATGCCGCACACAAAAAGAGTGCAAACGCCGCAAATACCGCCACTCCTGCCAAATACATTTTCTTCATCCCCCTCACCTTCTTTCCCCGTCCGATGCCCCGGAGTCCTTCCATACCGAATCTTTCTGAATGGTTTCCGCCCCGCCGGTCCTCCTTCGATTAGAAGCCACCGAGTAATATACCGGAACCGTCAGAAAGACCACCCAGCCCGGATGCCATGCCCCCCAAAAAAATCCGAGACACAAATACAAAAGCGCCGCGAAAACCGGATAAGCAAACAGGCAGGGATTTCCATGCCTTACCGCTTCCACGAAACTATACCATAACGGCACCAACAGAAACAGCAGCCACGCCGGATGCCATGCCCCGTAAAAAAATCCCACAAGAACATACAGAAGTAAAATCACCGCCGTAAACGGCACCTGACTGCCCTTTCCATCCCAATCGTATTTTTTCCCGTTCACAAATACCCCGTTCTTGCCGACATGTACGTTTTCCCCTTTTTTCCCGTCCTCCACATGAACCCCGTTCCAGCCCACATGAACATTGCTTCCGTCCCGGTCCACCACATGTATCCCGTCCAGCCCTACATGCACATACTCCGGCTCCTGGTCCGGTCCGTTTTCCCCCGTACCTCCGTTCCCATGCTCCTCCGTGCCATTGGCTTCTCCGGCTTTCACACCGTTTTTTATATCCCCTGTTTCCCCTGCTTCCGCTTCCGCCCTGTTTTCCTCCGGATATGCCGCCGGTATCTCGTCCTCCGTCTGCAGCAGTTCATCCAGGGAAACCCCGTACAGTCTTGCCAGCAGAATAATGTTATCCGTATCCGGCGAGGCTTCCGCACGCTCCCACTTACTCACCGCCTGTCTGCTGATTCCCAGCTTTTCCGCCAGCGCCTCCTGGGACAGACCGTTCTTCTTCCTCAAATTCACCAGCCGGTTTGCAATCTCAATATTCATTCCCTCTGTTCCTCCTGTCATTTTTTCTTTCGGGTTCATTATATGGATTCCGCCCCGGTTGCACTACCTATTCTGGTTTGAGACGCCGCAACTATTGGTTGCATATGGCATAAATACGGCGTTTCTCTACTCTTTCTTCTGATATGTGATAAAACGGTTTCCGTTTTCCCCAAACATGCGTGCGGAATCGTTCATGCCCATTTTAAAGGGTGTTCCCCCGGCCAAAGGATCCATCAGCACCGTATTTAATTCATTAAATCCGACAATCAGTACGGCATTCCCGTCATTTAAGGAAGCCAGTACCGGAATATCCTTGTTCACGTAATACAAAACGGCGTCGAGACTGCATCCCGTCAGGTCGAGGACACTGGCATTGTCCAAATTGTCTTCCAAAACCTCACGGATGGTATCCCCCCTGTTCAGCATGTACTCCGTATTACGCATGATACCCTCATATTGGAGCATGACATCCAAACAGACGGCAAGGCTGTTTTTCTCCTCGGTAATTGCCGCTCCTTTAATTGCCATAATCTGGTTTTTCAGGCTCCGGTTCCCCCTGGACCAAACGTAACCTCCCTGTCCGTCCACCACGGTACCGGACAGCCCATAAGCCATATTCACCGCATTCCCTTCGTCCGTGAAGATTCCTTCCACGCCGTTCTTACCGTAAACATAATAACGGGAAACATCCTCCTCCCCTTCTTTTAAGACAATCTCCCTTCCGCCTTCAAACAGCACTTCCCTTGGCGTCAGCAGCTTACGCTTTTTTCCGTCCACCGTGCTTTTTAATGCAATCTGCACCACCTTCTCATAGCCTTCGATGGCGACGGTCTCCACCACATTGCTTCCTTCCGGCTCGATTTTCGTATTCACGATTTGGTCATTTCCGGTCACGGCATAATTTCCGTCCTCCCCGTCCCGCCGCACGCGGTACAGGTTAATTTGGTTTCCTTCGATTTCACTTCCGGTGACATACACCCCTTCCTGGCTGTAATTCTTTAAAATTTCACCGTTTTCGTTTTGTATTCTTACGCGGTACATGGGAAACAGAATGCTCCCCGTCTTGTCCTGCACCACATCCCGTGAGTATGCCACGCCGTAAATCAAATCCTCCCCCATGAAACCAAGCGGCGCAATATATTCCCCGCTCCCTGCCGGTATTTCCGTCTTTTCCTTTGTGCTCAAATTCATAAGCACCAGTTTCCGGCTGGCATAAGGATTCCCTCCCATCTGCCACACAATCATCCGGTTGCTGTCCGAAACTTTATAACTTCCCTCGTCCAGTCCCGAAACCATCACTTCATAACTGCATTCCGCCAAATTCACCGCATACAGGGCGCCCCCATGCATAAAGAAAAAAACATCCGCCTTGTTGATATACGCCAATTCCGCCAGTTCCGCACGGAGTACCTCATAAGAACTTCCCGAAGGAATATACACCAATTCTTCCACCGTATTCATGAGGCTGCTAAACCGGTAAACCACGATTCCCACTTCCCCTTCGTGCCTGCCCCTGTTCATGTATCCGTATACGACAAACTGCACGTTTCCCGCCTCGTCCACATTCAGTATTTCAATCCCGTGCTTCTGCCACATCTCCCTCTCGTCCGTATAATCCCCGTCATAAAAACTGAACAGCCGCGACAGCTTATTTTCCGTCACGTCATAGCAAAACAGCCGGTTTCCGTCCGAAAATGCAAACACGTTCCCGCCGTCGCTTTCCTTTAACTCAATATCCGACTCCTGCAATATACCAAGATAAATCTTGTTATTGGCAAACACATCCTCGTTTTCATCAAAAACTTGTTTCATGGTCCGCTCGAAATCCAACAGGTAAATACGGTCCGCCGTATACCGTATCCGGTAGAATTCCTTCACCCGGAACAGACTGTTTCCCTCCAGGGACACACAGTAATCCAACTCCAGCGAGCCCGTCTGTTCTCCCAGCTCCTTTAGCGTAAGTTCCGGTTCCGTTACCGCCTTTACCGCCAAATCCCCCCATGTCACCTGTTGGAAACTGCTATGGATATCCACCCTGCCGAACGTGGTATTATCCCCGTCCGCATTGGACTCCAAATATTTCGTCAATTCCCTTGCCGCTTCCTTATCAAAAGTTCTCTCATGAAAATCCAGTACGTAATCCAGCTTTTCCTTCTCATGGTAATTGTCGGTCTGGATAATTCTTGTATAATAACGGATCGTCTGCCCCCAGTTATTTTCCAGCAGAAATACAAGCATATATTCCGTATCCGCATCGATTAAATCCTTGACCGTAAATTCCCCCTCGATTTTCTCCTCCGTCTCCCCATAATCCGTAATTTCCGTATTCTCCACTAACCGTTTTCCGTCGATGCTCCTGACCTCAAACGTCATCTTCTCAATTTCCTGCCCATATTTATTTACCACAAAACAAATCCGGCGTCCCTCCCCCAAAGGCGTAATGCAGTCCCTTTGGAAACTGGTCTGCATCGCCTCTTTGTATCCGTGGAGCGGATTCACCTCCACACCGTCTATTTTCATATGGATGACCGGGTATGTCGCCGGTCCCATTTCCATGGTCATATCCGTATTCCCCTGATTCACCAGCGAACCGGCAAGCATCAGGGAAACCAAAAAGACCGCAGCCAAATACACACATTTCAATAACGTTTTTTTCATGCCCTCTTAAATCCTCTTATTTTCCAACAACTTCTGCAGGGTCATATCCACATGGAGAAATTCCGCCAAGGCATCCACCGGCGCTTTTTTTACGGATTCCCCATATTCCGTTTCCGGTATTCCTTCCCCTGGCATTTCTTCCCGCCCACGCCGAAGAATCTTCCAATCCTTCCGTACCCCGCGGATTAAAAGATTCTTCGGCGTATGTTCCATATCGATAAATTCCAGGATTTGCACGTCATACCCGCATTCTTCCAACAGATTCGCCCTTATGGCATCCGTAACAAGCGCTGCCGCGCGCTCCTTTAACAGCCCGTACTTAAATACCGGTTCCAATACTTCCGCCCTCATTTGGCGGTTCACCTCATGCTGGCAGCACGGTACCGACAGGATGACCTTTGCCCCCCAGCCCACCGCCTTCGCCAACGCATAATCCGTCGCCGTATCGCAGGCATGAAGCGTCACCACCATGTCCACCCGGTCCGTCTCCCCGCTGTAAGTACCGATATCCCCCTGCCGGAAACGAAGCCCGTCATAGCCGTATACTTCCGCAAGCCTGCTGCATTTTTCTATCACATCCGCTTTTAAATCCAGTCCCGTAATCTCCACGTCAAGCCCCTTTAACTCCCGCATATAGTAATAAATGGCAAACGTCAGGTAAGATTTTCCGCAGCCAAAATCAATGATACGGATTTTTTCCCCTTTAGGGAGTGTGGGCAAAATATCCTCAATAAATTCCAAAAAACGGTTAATCTGTTTAAATTTATCATATCTTGCCCTTACCACTTTCCCTTCCGGGGTCTGTACACCCAAATCCACAAGGAAAGGAACCGGTTTTCCTTCTTCCAGCAGATACTTTTTCGTCCGGTTATGGGAAAAATCCACTCCCATGCCGTTCCGGTTTCCTGCCCCGCTCCCGGTTCCCTCTCCGTTTCCCGCCGTTTCCCCGGTCTTTGCATAGCTTTTCCGCTTCACCGTCACACGGCCTTTTTTACTGACCAGCGCCGTGGCGCGGCCTTTCGTTCCTTCTATTTCACACTGTCTGAAATCCTTTTCCATGTATTCCAACATCCGCAGGACCATTTCCTCTTTTCCGTAATTTCCGTGGAATACCTGCGTCCCCCTGTATACCGTCTCCTGAAACAGTAATTCCCCTTTCAACATCACCGGACGCACCTTTGCCTTCGCAATCCTTTCCCTGTCACGGGGATTACTCATAACTGCCTGATACATGCTTTCTCCCAGCATTTCTTCCAATGCCTCTTTTAACGGCTGCATATCTGTCTTCATGTTAACCTTTCCCTCCGGCATGTGAAACGGTGCCGCCAAATGTCTCCGATACCGCCTCTGCGGCATATTTCCCCTGCATAGGTCCGTGCATCAGGCATGGAAAGCATCTCCCTGCCCGCACACCGGACACCCGTCAGCTTCCCGTATGCAAAAATATAGCCATGGCATTTTATGCCATGACTATATTTTACTGACTTTGCCCCAAAACTACAACTAAAACTTTAAAATACCGTTACGGTTACCGTGCCTGCGTTTATAAACTTCATAAAAAAGCACAATCTGCACCATATCGGACATCCAATCCTGCTTTTCCTTCGGTATCTCCGTCCCCGGA